>NZ_JBNNVB010000004.1:0-301581 GCF_050280325.1 Lysinibacillus sp. NPDC093216
TATTTTTTATGAAAAAAATTGAAAGCCGGTGAAATTTTACTGATCGTAAAATTTCGCCGGCTTTTTAGTTTAGAGATGGGTTTTGTCCCAGCCTCTTGAGTTATACAAACATTATTTAGCTGGTTTTCAGGCAACTTTTTTGCCCAGTTAATTGATAAGGTGTCATGCATCCAAAATTCCGAAACTCATGAATCAAATGGGCTTGGTCATAATAACCATTCTCATAAATAACATCATTTAACGTAGAGTGGGTTGTCCTCAGAAGCATATTTAGTGATGATTGAAATCTTACTATTTGGCTAAATAATTTTGGGGAAATTCCAATATGATCTTCAAATTGTTTTCTTAAATATCTAGTTGAATATCCTACTTCTTCTGCAAGTTGAGCTATGGTAATATTACCTCTTGTCGCGTATATATTATATAATGCTTGTTTTATTAGTTTTGATGATTTATCAATCTCAAAAATTTGACTTCCCAATATTTCATTGACTCTCTCCGTAAAACTATCGTAGGTTACTACCCTTTCTAAAATATTCGTATTTACAGGAAACATTTCATTTAAGGAAACTTCTTTATCTGTAAGGTCTTTTATACCGAATTTTATTTTCTTAATATCTAGACATGGCAGAAAACGAAACCCAAAGTATGTACTGTTTGGGAGAAGGTTAATCTCTCTACTTTTAGTAACGCTTCCACAAATATTACCGTAATGCTGATCACAATTAATGAGAATATCGATACACCCATCCGGGATAACAGAAATTTGATTACTGACCCCTCCCATTTTAAATTGGTAAAACAGAATAGATGGTTGATTTGGTTTAATTCTAACTTTTTGTTCAGTATAGTAATCTGTCTGAAATTCAAAGTCAGGCTGAGACGGCAAGTAACTAATTATTTTGGAATTTAAAGGATTAATCAACTTTATACCACCTTTAATACAAATTAGTAAACGCTTACAAATCGATGTTTAATATGTGATAATTTCCTCGGTTAATCGAATAACAGCTAAATCAACGGTTTGAAAGTTGCTAATGTTGTTTACGAATGTTCGTAAAATAAGTGTAATAAAAAAAGGAAAAATAATCAATAAAATTTTTGGAAAATTTAGATAATTAATTATCTCCCCTCAGTGTTCCTTTTATTTGATGAAGATGGTAAATTCTTCGAAAAAGTAGACGAGTTACGAATAGCGGGCAGACTTTAAAACAGCTATAAAGAGCGCTTTCCCATTCATAGTAAGTTAAAAGCCTGTATCCCTTGTCACTCAAGGTTACAGGCTTTTCTAACAACGGTTCAATGCTTTATTGAGAAATATCTTCAAATCTATTAATATCCTCTTAATAGTATCGAGCTGTAAGTAATTTGAACTTCGCTGCAATCCTAAAACGGATAATCTAATTTACTTGTCTGTACGGATACCCATTTCGTAACAGTAAACTCATCTACAATCCATTCATATCCAAATCGCCCAATTCCACTTTGTTTCACTCCACCAAATGGAACATTTCCTTCTAGCACTGCAGGCATATCATTTATATGTGTTGTACCAGATTCGATCTCAAGGGCTAATCTTTCCCCTCTTTCTAAGTCACTAGTTATAATGGCAGAGGATAGTCCATATTCCGTGTCATTAGCAAAACGAATGGCCTCTTCATCACTTTCAGCCGGAATAATTTGTGCAACAGGACCGAAGATTTCACAAGATGCAAGACTTGAATCATTAGGTACATCAACAAATACAAATGGAGAAATAACATTCCCTGTAAGGTCACCTTCTACGGCAACTTTTAATCCACTTTCCTTTGCTTTATTAACTAAATCCATGATTTTATCAGCTTGTTTTTCATTTATAACAGGTCCAATAATTGTGTTAGGGTCCTTGGGGTCTCCTACTGTTAATCCCTTTACTTTTTCTACGTATCTAGCAACAAATTCATCATAAATATCTCTATGAACAATAATTCGGTTTGTAATCGCACAGATTTGGCCACTATGCAAAAATTTCCCGAAGATGGCGGCTCTCACAGCTTGTTCAACGTCGGCATCTCCTAAAACTACTAAAGGATTATTGCCTCCAAGTTCTAATGCCATTTGTTTTAATGTTCCGCCTGTTACCTTATTAATATGTTTTCCTACTGCAGTTGATCCTGTAAAACTGATAAACGAAGAATTCTTATTTAACAGGAATTCATCTTCTGATTCTTGAAGATCGGTTAAAATTGAATTAAACACTCCAGCAGGAAGTCCTGCTTCTTCGAAAGCCTTTGCAAAAACTTGTCCACCAACTATTCCAACTTGGAGATCTGGTTTATGAACAACACTGTTCCCGAGAGCAATGGCCGGGAAAATTGTTCTTGTTGCCATGTTAAATGGAAAGTTAAAAGGTGTGATGGACGTAATTACACCTAAAGGCAATCGATATACACGGCTAACCTTTCCTGGTGTAGTAGATGCATAATTTTGGGGTCTGTATATTTCATCAACCATATTAATAGAATCTTTTATGTCACTAACCCCAAAGCCAAACTCAATATGAGCTTTAAGTAGTGTTCCACCTGTTTCCCGTGTAATTAATTCCAAAATATGCTCTTTATTTTTCTCTAAATAGTCTAATGCTTTCGTT
Organism: Lysinibacillus sp. NPDC093216; assembly: GCF_050280325.1. NCBI lineage: Bacteria > Bacillati > Bacillota > Bacilli > Caryophanales > Bacillaceae > Lysinibacillus > Lysinibacillus sp. NPDC093216. The sequence goes on from NZ_JBNNVB010000004.1 coordinate 2,630, forward strand.
AAAACCTCTCTTCTTTGTTCTGGAGTAGATTTAGCCCATTCCTTTTGAGCTACTTTTGCTTTGTGATATGCGTCTTTTATTTGCTCTACATTCGCTAATTCTACAGATGTAATAGTTGACTGATCATATGGATCCTTTATTGAATAAGTTCTTTTACTACCACCCTCTACCCATTGACCGCCAATATAACTTTTGTTTATTTTACTTGCCCATTCAATGCAGTTCACATCTAAAGCCTGATTCTTTGTCATTTAAAGTCCCCTTCCTGAAATGAAAATCTATACTTAACGCGATGTAACCTAAATTGTAAGCGGTATTAATTGTTTTTTATTGTAAAAAGCGGAACTATACTTATCAGGATGATAATTGCTAAGAGAAGCAAAAAAATAAAAGAATAGGAATGAACGACTTACACGCCTTCTTACTTTTTAAAACGTGTATGAATATTGTTATACTTGTAAGTACCTTCCTCACTGAATTCAATCAATTCCATAGATAATGCCAGGTATCGTCTAGTAAATAGATCAGCAAAATGATCCTTCATTACTTCGAATAATTCGTCACAAGTTTCTTTCTTATTTTCAGCCGATCTTCCCGCCCCAATTTTTAATATAGCATGAACAAATGCATCATCTTCTGCTCCATCTGCTACTCGGTAATCTTGAAGTTCAACTGCTCTTGATCGAATTCCTCCAGTCGGAAAAAGATTACTACGGCTAATCAAAACATCATTCACTTTTTTAAGCAAATTCGGAATGTCTGTTTCTTTCTTTATATTATCGGTATACTCAACAATAAAATGCGGCATGTTTTCATCCCTTTCACTGACTAAAAATAGCGTTATCACTTTTAGTTTTTAAGAAATGTTTTTCGCTAATAATGGTATTTACTAGTCGTCCCACTCCTTCAATTTCAGTAATGACTTCATCTCCTTCCTTTGTATCAACTAAGCCCTCAGGCGTACCAGTAAGGATAATGTCGTTTTTATTTAATGTCATAAAACTACTTAAATACTCAATTAATTGCGGAATACTAAAAATCATATCTTTCGTTGTGCCTTCCTGAGTCACTTTTCCATTTACATAAGTACGCAATGTAAGATGCATAGGATCTTCAACATCTTTTGCATCGACTAGCCATGGACCGATTGGTGTACAAGTATCTCTATTCTTTACTTTTAAGTTTGGACGATAATAGTTTTCTAAATAATCACGGATGGCATAGTCATTTGCAACGGTATATCCTGCTACATAATCATAAGCATCTTCTCGGTTAATGTTTGTCCCGGAACGACCAATGACAACTGCAAGTTCACATTCATAATGCATATTGGTAGCCTCAGCCGGTCGGTAAGTCTGACCTCGATGACCAATCAAAGTATTAGGACCTTTTAGAAAAACTAAAGGTTCTGTTGGTGCTTGAAAAGCAAGTTCCTTTGCATGATCTGCATAATTTAGTCCTAAAGCAAAAATAGTTCTAGGTTGGACAGGCGGTAGCCAGACCACTTCCTCCTCAGAAACAATTTGTCCATTATCTAGTTTCAGGTGACCATCATTTGTTTCAATTGCGTGATGAATGACATCCTGAAATACTACACGTGCATGTTTCATAATAATCGCGCTCCTTTACAAAACAATGAGATTTTCATTTAACTGTATTTTCCAAATAACCGATTCCATCGATTGCAATCCGTACTCGATCTCCCTCTTTCACAAGCGGGGGATTTTCAGGTACCCCAACCAGTAAAACATCTCCCTCATACAGCGTCATGAATTCCGAAATTTCAGAAATCAATTGCGATACAGGACGAATTAAATTGGCCGTTGTATTCTTTTGTTTTAATTCATCGTTAACGAATACAGTAATCGTCAACTTATTAGGGTCAGAGATTGCATCGCGTTCAATAATCCATGGACCTACAGGGCAAAAGTTATCTCTTGCTTTTTGTTTAATAGCTGGTCGATAAAAATTCTCATGTGGAATACTCACATCATTTACAATGGTGTATCCTAATACATGATCTAAAGCTTTTTCTTCTGTTACACGAGTAGCATTTTTCCCTATGACAATGCCTAATGAGGCACCTACTTGCAGATGAGATGTATCCTCGGGTAATGGAATTGAAGATTTAAATCCAGTAATGGTGTTCACCGGTTTTATATATAAGACAGGCGCTTTGGGAGGCTGTTTATAAGGTTCTTTTGTTAAAGATGAACCTAATGCCTTAATCTCGCCACTATAATTTAATAAAGCCCCATATACTGTACCCGAAATTGGCGCCTCTAAAGAGGACTGTTCTACGGTTAAATTTCTATCACCGAGAATAATTGTATTGCTTTGAGGATCTACCTCCACTTCTTTTGTGTGAAGGGTTTCACTAAATTTAATAATTGCCTTACTCATAACTATTCACTCCTCTCATAAACTCGTAAATTCTTCTGATAATTACTTAATATTATTGACCTTGCAAAACTATTACTAATGATTAACTACACCTTTAACATCATTACCTATATTTGACTTAACGATAATTTCCGAAAAATTATCCTCTACATTTTTTGACTTACGGGCTCCTATAAATGTACCAATATAGCAGCCTAAGAAACCTAACGGTATTGAAAGAATTCCTGGTGATGCAAGAGGGAAAATAGGATTACCAGTAAATAAGGCTACACCTGGTTGTGGATTCCAAACATTTGGACTTAACATAACCAGACCAATCGTGCTAATTAATCCTATAAGCATCCCAAAGATTGCTCCAGTTTTGTTGAATTTTCTCCAAAAAATAGTTAATAAAATAACTGGTAAATTCGAACTCGCTGCTAATGTTAGAGCGAGTGATGATAAAAAGGCAACATTAAAATTTTGAAGAAATAGTGATAAGGCAACGGCACTAGCAGTGATGACAATCGATGCAAGACGTACCATAAACATTTGCTGTTTTTCGGTTGCTTTCCCGTCTTTTAAAATTTCGTTATAAAAGTCATGGGAAAATGCTGTTGCTCCTGTAACTACAATTCCAGCAACAACTGCGAGAATAGTAGCAAAAGAAACCGCAGAAATGAAAGCAAACATAAAATCTCCACCAATAAACTTTGCTAATAATGGCGCTGCCATATTCCCTGCTGGGTTAGCCTCTATAATATTCGAAGTCCCAACTAGTTTTGCTGCTCCAAGCCCAAGGAAAATGACCATAATATGGAATAGCCCCATAATCCACATAAGCCAAACAACTGACTTTCTGGCAACCTGAGCATTAGGTACAGTTAAAAAGCGAACTAATACATGGGGTAGACCCGCTGTCCCAAGAATGAGCCCAAGTGTTAAAGAAGCTGCATCCCATCCGTTTTTATATTTTAAACCAGGATTTAAGAAATCCATTCCAAAAGGAGTGGCTGTTTTCATATCAGTAAAAATGCCAATAAAATTAAAATTAAATTTCCACATAACCATTACAAACATAATAAAGGTTCCACCTACTAAAAGAACGGCTTTAATAATTTGAACCCAGCTTGTTGCGGTCATTCCTCCAAACAAAACAAAAGCTAACATAGCAACACCAACAATAAGGACTGAAATATTATACGGAATACCTAATAATAATTTGAATAAAGCTCCTGCAGCAACAAGCTGTGCGAGCATATAAAAAACTGAGATGATTATTGTATTGAAGGCAGTTACACCTCGTACTTGTTTAAACTTAAATCGCGCAGTAATCATATCACCTAGCGTATATTTTCCAAGATTCCTTAATGGTTCTGCAACTAAAAATAAAATGACAAGAAAAGAAACAAGGGCACCGTACATGAGGAAAAATCCGTCATATCCCGTTAAAGAAAAGGCTCCAATTAACCCTAAAAAGGTAGATGCAGACATAAAGTCTCCAGCTAAAGCAAGACCATTTTGCCTAGCAGTCAGACCACCTCCAGCTGTATAAAAAGAACCTGCCGTTTTTGTTTTTTTTGAAGCATAGTACGTAATGAAAAGTACCCCTATTGACATGAGTATAAAAAGAAGAATAATATCCCATCCCATATGTCTACAGCCCCTCTTTTACTATGATTTGCTTTACCTTTTCGTCAAATTCAGCAGCCTTCTTTACATAAACACTGCATACCCCAAATGACATAAAGATAATTGAAATACCGTAAATCCACGCCAACGTAATGTCTCCTATTACTTGGACGTTTAATAGATTTGTAAACAAGGCTAGGAATGGTAAAGCTAGTGAATAAGCCAAATAAAAAATTGTGTATGGAATAATAAACTTTTTCTTATATAAAAGTAGTTGTTTAAAATCCTCCGAAGCGGAAATTTTGTCATAATCTATTTGTTTGTTGTCTTGTTGTTCGATGTCTTTTTTTACACTACTCTGTTCTTTTACTAGCTCCAAATTGATAGCACCTCTTTCCTAATAATTTAATAGGGTACTTAAATGCTTCTAATTCTTCGATTTTTAATTTCTATTAAAAACCACTAGTTTTAGCTCTGTCATTTCCTCTACAGCATATTTTATTCCTTCTCTTCCAACTCCACTTTCCTTCACACCCCCATAAGGCATGTGATCTACACGAAACGTTGGAATGTCATTAATCATTACGCCTCCAACATGAAGATTTTCAGCTGCAGTTAACGCTGTATGAACATTATCCGTGTATATTCCCGCTTGGAGACCATATCGCGAATCATTTACTTGCTCAATTGCTTCTTCTACTGCTTGAACTTTATTGATGATCACAATTGGAGCAAACACTTCTTGACACGAAACTTTTAAAGAAGACTCTGCATTTAATATTACCGTTGGCAATAGAATATTCCCTTTTGCGATTCCCCCAGTTGCTACTTCTGCTCCATGTTGTTTCGCCTCATGAATCCAGTCTAAAGTACGTTCCACATCTCCTTTTGAAATAAGCGCTGAAACATCCGTACTTGGATCTAAAGGGTCACCAATTTTGAGTTGTTGAGTTGCTTCAACGAATTTTTGTACAAATGTTTCGTACAAACTTTCATGAATATAAATTCGTTGTAATGATATACATACTTGACCTTGGAAAGAAAAGGCTCCCTTCACACAACGATTAATAATTGAATCAATATCGATCCCTTTATCAATAATAACGGCTGCATTTGAACCCAGTTCTAATGTCACGCGCTTCAGTCCTGCTTTGTTTCGAATACCAATCCCAACAGCTGGACTTCCCGTAAATGTAATAGCTGCAATTCTACCATCGGTCACGATTTTATCCCCCACGACTCTTCCGCTTCCAGTAATAACATTAAAAGCTCCATTAGGTAAACCAGCCTCCTGTAACAACTCGGCTAAAAAGAAGGAAGATAGTGGAGTTTGACTTGCCGGTTTTAATACAATTGTATTTCCTGCGGCAATGGCAGGACCTACTTTATGGGCAACTAAATTCATCGGGAAATTAAATGGAGTAATCGCTCCAATAACCCCAATAGGTTCACGCACCGTATATGCTACTCGTTTTTCTCCACCTGGTGCAGCATCCAATGGAAGCGTTTCTCCATGAATTCGCTTTGCTTCTTCAGCTGCAAACTTATACGTTTGTATTGTTCGTTTCACTTCATCGATTGCAGTAGCAATTGGTTTCGCTGCTTCTAAAGCGATAATTTCTGCAGCTTCATCTAAACGCTTCTCAAACAAAGCTACCAAACGTTCCAAAATAGCTGCACGTTCGTGAGCTGGCATTTTCGCCATTACTGTTTTTGCACGAACTGCAGCTTCAATCGCCTCATTCACTTCTTTTTCATTAGCCTTAGGAATATATGCAATAACATCTCCAGAGTATGGAGATGTTAGAGATGCATGTTCAGTGGCTTCTTGCCATTGACCATCAATGTATAAATTTTTCTTTCTTGCTTGCACTTTTAAATTCATATTCTACTCCTTTCTGTTATAACCAACTATTAATTAGATCACTAGCTCATCTTTTTTCATGTATTCATTCATTCCATATGACTCATTTTGCTTGCCATATTTATAATCTAGCCACCTTACCTTAATCCGCTTCTTGTATGGGTTTACAGAACAATCTTTTAATTGTATTAGTAGTGAAGAGTGTTGCTCATTTATAGATATTTGGTGGCAGGTTCCATCATAATTTTTACCATCTATTTCAACTTGAATATGGTAAATACCAGGTTTAGGCATTCGGTATCTCTTTTTTACTATTAATTTAAGAAACTGATGTTTTTTGTAAAAAAGAGAACTTTGATTCACTTCTCCATTAATTTCATAAAAATCGCCAAGGTACATAGGAATCTTTTGCACATGACCTTCATCAAGCAATTTTCGGATTGCTGTTGAACTAATTTTTTCATCACAATGTTGGATCTTTGAGACAGTCGTTACTTCCAAACTTCCGGGATTATACTCTGATAACGTTTTCATATTACCGAGTCCTTTATAGCCATAATGATAATCAAAGCCTGCTACAACATGTACACAGCCAAGTTCAATAATGTATTGTTCAACAAAATCGATAGGAGAAAGACGGGCAAACTCAGGGCTAAACTCAACAACAAATAACTTCTCAACACCCAGCTTTTCAAATCGATCTTCTTTCAAAGGAAGCGGAGTTAAATAAGTCATTGGCTCCATATGAGGAAAGAGTATATCTTTTGGGTGCGGATAAAACGTCATAACACCAAAGGCGCATTGTTTTTGCACAGCAATTTGTTTTGCTGTTTCAAGAATTCTTTGATGACCGATGTGAACTCCATCAAAAAAACCAAGGGCCAAAACACAAGCTTCTAATTCAGTGAACTTTGATTTATCAATTGAACTTTTGATATAAATTGTCTCCATCGTTGGCCCTCTCCTTATATGTTAAGTTAACTGCGGTGCAGCGAGCTGGCCATATTTCCCTGCAAAGAATGTCAGAGGATTTCCTTCACGAAGGACAATATCTTCTACTTCTCCAAGGAACAGCGTATGGTCACCAGCTACTTGCTTTCCATATACATTGCATGTAATATTCGCCAGCGCATCCTTTACTACCGACATTTCATTTAGTCGGTCAAATTCTGGTTCACGCTTTTCTTTGATCTGGCCGGCGAATAACATAGAAACTTCTTGCTGGTCTTCCGATAAAATATTCACTGCAAATTTACCGGAGCGGTTAATTTTATCCAGCATTTTTGCATTTTCTTTAATCGATATTAGTACGAGTTGCGGGTTTAACGACACTGACATGAAGGCATTTGCTGTCATGCCATGAGGCTCTCCATCAATGTCCGTTGTAATAACTGTTACACCGGTTGCAAATTTACCCATGGCATCTCGAAATGTACGATCATCCATTGAAATTCCTCCATTCTTTTTATTTAAATAACTAATTCTGGTTTGCGCTGTGCAAGGTTTGGTGCCGTCGATTGAATTTGTTCATTGGTTTCAATATCTAAAAACGGAGACGTTTCATTAAACCAGCTGTCCGGTGCTTTTGCCCCCCATAATGTTTGACGACGTGGGTCATTTAAATCCCATCGAATTGGCTCGAAGTCATTGTCACTTGTTAAGTAATCTCCGTTATACAGCTCAATGCGGTATCCATCTGGATCTCTTAAATACAAGAAGAACGCATTGGATAAGCCGTGGCGAGCTGGACCTCTTTCAATGTTCTCTGAATAACCAAGAGAAGCTAAAACATCGCAGCAGTGAATTAGCGCAAGTGGATCCGGTAGCCAGTAAGCAAAGTGATGAAGACGCGGACCATCTCCGTTCATAAAGGCTTGATCATGCACGGTCTGTTTGCGGTGGAGCCACGCAGCCCAGATATTACCATCTTCTATAGTTGTATATTCAGAACATGCAAAACCTAGCTCGTTGATAAAGAAGTTGTAAGCTTTTTCTACATCCGGTACAGCACAGTTTACGTGGTCAATCCGCTGAATTCGGGCACCGCTGTATAAGTCGTAGCGCTGAAGTAAGCGCTCTGCTTTTTCAATCTTACAGAAAAATTCAAGAGGCATCCCTGAAATATCATGTACATGCAGTGCACGCCCAAGAGCATGCTGAGTTCCTTCCTTAAGCCACTTTGTTTTTAAGCCTTTTAATTGAAATAATTCGGCCAGACGGTCAAGATCTTCTTCTTTTGCTACTTTGTAACCGAGTGCATGTACCCCTAACTTATCAGACTTTTTAAGAACCAAGCTGTGGTGTGTGTGTTCTTCAAGCCCTCTCAAATAAACACAGTCGTCCTTTGTTTCCGTTTCAATCATGCCGAGCGCTTTTACATAAAAATCTTTTGAACGGTCTAAATCCTTCACATTAATAACCGTTCTGGCAATACGAATGATATTGAAATCCATACTCCTCATCTCCCTTAGTCGTTTAATTAGCTATTTTTAGCAAACTCTTCTGATCGATCCAAAAATTCTTTTACACGATCAACATATTCCTGTTTGTCATATCCGTTATAAAGCGTACTTGCCATTCTAATTGGATCACCAAAGAAGAAGCGCTCATAAAGTGTTTGTCGAGAACCGAATGAACTTATACATACATCCCATGCCAAACGATAAAGTTTCACACGATTATAAGCATCCCCAGTGGCTGATTGTAAATACTTATCAAGATCCGGACGAATATCAGAATTGAAGTCTGATTCTGATGGAATCGCCATTAAGCCACTTGCACCCACTAGTTGCATAATTTCTGTAAAGCGAGGGTAAATTTTTGGGAAGTAATGACGTGCTACATTTAACGGTGCAAACTCTGGTGTCATAATTCCCCATCTATCCACTTTTGCATTTGCTTCGGCAGCAACGACATATGCTTTCATCGTTTCAAGTGCAATAATTACCTCAGAGATTTTCTCCTGTATATGTTGGTATTGGCCAATATTAATTGTCTCTGCCATTAATTGAAGAATACCAAGTACAAACTCTGTCTTCGCAATATTTTTTGATACAACTTGATGCGTCATATGAACAACTGCATTACTTTCATTGTAGGCCTGGTTGCACACATTAACATCACCAAGGGCAAAGACTCGATTCCACGGAACGACAACATCATCAAACACAACAATGGTATCCATTTCTTCAAAGCGAGATCCTAGCGGATGGTCGAAATGAGACTTACCATAATCAAAAGATTCTCGACAAATAAATTTTAAGCCCGGTGTGTTATTAGGAATAGAAAATGCAAATGCATATGGATTTTCTTCAGCTGATTGTTTTAACAAAGTAGATGGGAATACCATGATTTCATCGGTAATACCACCTTGAGTAGCAAGTAATCTTGCCCCTTTAATAACGACCCCTTCAGATGTTTTCTCTTTAATCCGTGCTGCAATAAACGGATCTGGAAGCTGTGCTGAATTTACTCCCCTATTGACTTGAGGCTGAATCAACGTATGTGTTAAAGATAAATCATTTTCACGACAATACTCGTAGTAGTTGGTCATGTTTTCGGCATAGATGGAGTCCTGTTTTCCAAACATTTCTGAAGCTGAACCATACGCCATCATCCCGACATTAATGTAATCAGGGGAACGTCCCATCATGCCACCATTATATTTCGCCCATTCTTGCATCATTTTGCGACGTGTCACCAAATCTTCTTTTGTTTTTGGCTGAATAAAAGATGTACCTACCCGTTCACCAGTTGTTGGAGATACATATGTCATGTAATCCTTTTTGTCTGGATCATGTTGCAAATCGTAAAGTTCTGCCTGAGTCTTCATAACCCCTTTAAAAGCTGAATGTTCAGAAATCTTCCCTTCTACTCGTTTGCCATCAATCCATATATTTGCCTGTGCATTATCAACTCTTTCAATATATTGCTTTCCTGTTTTTGCTGGCATTATTGTGTCCCCCTTAAAAAATAGTTTTTACTTCCCAAATTGCGGAATATGATGATCACCTATAGCAACATGGATTACCTTTGGTTCTGTATAGAATTCAAAAATTGCGTAATGACCACCCTCTCTTCCAATTCCACTATCTTTCGTACCGCCAAATGGAATTCGAAGATCTCGTACGTTTTGAGCGTTAATCCAAAGCATACCTGCTTCAATAGCATCCGCCATACGATGTGCTCGTTTTAAATCTTTTGTCCATACAAAACCAGCTAGTCCGTAAGATACGTCATTTGCCATATGAAGTACTTCTTCATCTGTTTCAAATTCGATTACGGCCATAACGGGACCAAAGATTTCTTCCTGACATACTCTCATGTCATTTCTTGCATTTAATAAAAGTGTCGGTGGTACAAAATTACCTGCCTTTACCTTCTCCGGAACCACTCCCTGAATTACTTCACAACCTTCTTGTTTAGCGATTTCTATATATTTTTTTACTTTGTTGTAGTGATCTTTTTCAATTAGCGGACCAAGCTGAGTTGATGAATCCATTGGGTCACCGATTTTAATGTTAGCGACACGTGCTTTTAATTTTTCAACAAATTGATCTTTAATATTTTTATGCAAGAATACTCGAGAATTGGATGTGCAACGTTCCCCATTAAAAGAGAAAATCCCCCATATTGCTGCATCTAGAGCTCGTTCAAGATCTGCATCATCAAATACAATTAAAGGTGATTTCCCACCAAGCTCCATCGATGTTTTCTTTAAAGTATCCGCAGAGTTTTTAATAATAGTGGAACCTGTAGTCGTTTCACCTGTAAATGAAATCGCTTTCACATTTGGGTGAGCAACAAGAGCAGCCCCTGCAGTTTCTCCAAAACCATGAACGACATTAAAAACTCCATCCGGAACTTGAGCTTTATGAATAATTTCAGCTAACTTATTTGCAGTCAATGGTGAAAGTTCAGCTGGTTTTAGCACAACAGTATTTCCAGTCGCTAATGCAGGCGCTACTTTCCAAGTCTCTAACATGAATGGGGCATTCCATGGAGTAATTAACCCTATAACTCCTAATGGTTTATAAACTGTATAATTAATGAATTCATCATCCATTGGGTAAGATTCACCATGCAATTTTGTCTCAACCATTCGTGCGTAGAAACGGAAATTTTCTGCAGCACGTGCGGTTTGATTTCTTGTTTGGCTAATTGGCAGACCTGTATCTAATGATTCTAAGAAAGCAATTTCTTCAATCTCCTCATCGATGATATCTGCAATTCTATTAATATATTTCATTCTTTCTTTCAATTTCATCTTGCCCCACGGACCATTCTCGAACGCTTCTTTTGCTGAAAGAACAGCTTGATTTATATCCGCTTCACGTCCCTCAGCGATATAGTTGTTTATTTCATTGGTAAATGGATTTTTATTTTCAAAAGTAGCACTTGATTCACTGTCGACAAACTGTCCATTAATATAGAGTTTTACATTTTCTACTTGCTTGTGTTCGTGATTTTTTTGAGTCTCAGTTACTTGAACTTGCATGTTATTACACTCCTCACTCTTCTCTTACTCCTGTAACGAGGAGTAAGAGAATTTTTTAGATTTTGAATTATTATTTAGTTACACTCTCATTTGATAAAATGCCGTATTGATTTAAAACTTCACGAATTTCATTTTGAAGTGCCTCAGATGGTAAATCCATTGGCTTGCGTAAAACTGGCGTAATTTTACCCATCATGCCCAGAGCTGCTTTTACTGGTCCAGGGTTAGTTTCTTTGAATAACACATCATTTAATGTCATCAATTCATAATGAAGATTTAAAGCTTTTTCAGCGTCGCCTTCCTCCCAAGCATTGTGCATTTCTGCTACTTTTGCTGGTGCAACGTTTGCTGTGGCGCTAATAGAACCTTTTCCACCGATTGTTAACATTGGGTAGCAAAGAAGTTCAATTCCCGAGAATAGACTAAAATCTCTCCCACAATTTAATAGCACCCGATTGACATGTTCAAAATCTTTATTTGACTCTTTGGCACCAATAATGTTCGGGCAATCTTCAACAAGTCGAGCCATTGTTGTTACTTCCATATTTACACCCGTTCTTCCAGGGATGTTATATATAATAATTGGAATATCCACGGCATCGGCAATAGTTTTATAGTGTTTATATAATGCTTGCTGGGAAGGCTTGTTATAGTATGGAACAATGACCATCGCAGCATCTGCTCCCATTTCTTGAGCAGCCTTTGTTAGCCGAAGTGCTTCATTATGATTAACTGATCCCGTTGCTGGAACAAATGGAACTCGTCCGTTAATCGTTTTAATTGCTGTTTCCATCACAAGCTCTCTCTCTTCGATCGTTAGAGAACTAGGTTCCCCAGATGTACCGGTTACCGAAATACCATGGCTCCCACTTTCTATTTGCCAGTTAATTAAACTTTTAAATGTCTGTAAATCTAAGCTTTCATCTTCTTTGAATGGTGTAATAACTGGTGCAATTGAACCTTTTAAACTTTCTTTAGCTTTTCGAATTCTAGACATTTTATCTTCTCCCTCTATACCTTTTTATGGAATCGTTTACAAGATTAATGTATCATTAAGTATAAAATATTTAAAATATTTAAAATATTCGTGATGCATACAAAATAAATATACTTCTAAGGAGGAATTTCATGGATATAAGACAATTGCGATACTTTGCCACTATTGTTGAAGAAGGCCAAATCACTCGAGCAGCAAAAAAATTGCATATGGCCCAACCCCCTCTTAGTCAACAGCTAAAAGCGCTGGAGGAAGAACTTAGTACTCTTTTGGTAGTACGCAATGGAAAGAATATAGAACTAACAGCAGCAGGAAAAGTTTTGTATAAGAGAGCTACCAATCTGTTAAGTCAGATTGATGAAACAATTATGGAAGTGAAAGAAGTAGGAGAAGGACTTAAGGGTACCTTATCAATTGGATCTGTAAAAACATGCTTTTCTCACTTACCTGAACGCATTCGTTTTTTCCGAGAAAAGTATTCAAACGTTACATTTCGTTTATACGAAGGGGATACCTATCGATTATTACAAGATTTAAGAAATAGGCATATTGAGGTTGCTATAGTCAGGTTACCTTTAGAATCAGAATCAGATGACTTATCCTCACTGCCATTACCTCCGGACCATTTTGTAGCCGTTATCCCCGAGACGTGGAATTATGAAAATACATTAAAACTAGATGAACTTTCAAGTATGCCACTAATGTTGCTACAACGTTTTAAGGGTGTTGGTCAATACGAACTGGTTATAGAAGCTTGTAGAAAATATCACTATGAACCAAATATTGTCTGTCAATGTTCAGACGCTGATATGATTATGTCCCTAGTTAGAGAAGGTGTCGGTGCTTCCTTACTTCCAATATCTGTCTTAAGTTCATTTTCTATGAATGGCCTGAAAATATTGGAGCTCGAAGAACTTAGTATCCAATCAGATTCCGCCGTTATCTGGTTGAAGGACCGTTACCTTTCAAAAAGTGCTATTAAATTTATCGAAACTTTTAAGAGGGAATACAATTTAAATAATTTACAAGTAGAATGACTCAAATGATTCTATAAATCATATGTGTTGTAATCCAATGCATTATGTCGAGTTATTAAAAGATAAAGATTGCAAAACTACGAGGGATGATTAAAAAATTCATCGAAAGAAAATTCATGACTAAGAATGAGAGAATAAATGAAGATCATCCATTTTATTTACCTTTTTATATTGGTCTTCATTGTGGTGTTCGGGTCGGAGAATTATGCGGGCTTGAATGGAAACATATAAATTTTGATGAAATGGTAGTAGAAATTGAACAGCAACTAATAAATAAAAAATAAAAATTTACAGATGAAAATGAAAAAGAATATTTTAGACTATGGAAATGTATAGTCAAGTTTATCTTTTTATATTTCTATTTAACCGACAATCCTTTACTACATAAGGATTTTTCGGTTGTTTTTTATTTAATTTTATTCATGCTTTTATCGCCTTATTTTCTACATATGGTGGTGATATGATGTGCAAAAATAAGACCATCCGTCACACACTGGAGTGGTCTTTATATCTCTATCAATGTAAACAGTCTTGTTAACATCTATGTAAGGCTTTTAAATCGATTGTTCTAAGAATTGATGAATAAATCTTTATTGTGCTTTCTTTAGATTTAATTTGTACAAAATATTTTTCGGGAACTGTTGATAAATGCCCGTTTACAACCCTCTAGCCTTCCCCTAATAACACACCGTCAAATACATTTTGGTTATTAAATGCAAAAAGGCAGTTGAAAATCAGATTCTGCCGCACTTTCAACTGCCAACTCAAATATTTGATTACAAGGTTGTTTTTTCGATTAAATTTTGTTGCAGTGAACTGCGTTTTTTTTGTTCTGCTCCTCTAAAAACTAGAGATTATCAAGGACTAACTGGAGGAGTAAGCCCTGTAAGAACAGGAGTTATAACACTAGTTCCAGCTCCAAGGCGAATTTGTTGAACTTGCAGTACTTTTACAGTAAGCTCTAACACGATTTTTTCACGTAATGTGTCGAAAGTGCCTTCTGGTGCTGCCATAACCGGTGAAAAGTCAAGTTCAAAGAAGTTTGCAGCTACTAACTCGCCAAATGGTTGTTCATTGTATTTAACTAGATTTTGGAAGAATGCTTTATCCAATCGAGCATCCATTTGCGTAGTTTCATTAAGGAAGTTCGCTTCCGCAAACTCGGAAATTCCTAAAATCGGAGTAGGGCCTCCAAGTGTTTGTGGGAAAGTAAGGTCTGTAAAACCTGAAAACGGAACATCGGCAATTCTATCTTGGAGTGCCCCGTTACATGCTGCTGAAGCATATTCTATATTTTTGCGAATATTTCCAGCTACAAATAATTTAGCTCTTGTTACCGCAAAAAAGTCAGTGCCAGCAATACGCGCAAAAGCAACCGGTACTAGTTTCACTTGATTTAGGAATACATTTTTTTTCACTCTTTTGATTTCTGTTGCTGCAGGACTAAGCGTAATATCAGACTCCACAGCAATTTGAAGTGTTGGTTCTGCAAGTACAACTGGAACTTTAATAGTTGGAGTCACTAACGGTGTAGCGACTACTGGAGTAGTAGCAGTAGTTAATGGTATCTGTTCTGTTGATGTTACTGGACAAGGTTCGACTTGATTAACTTGAATATCTAATTGATCACTCAAAAAATTCCCTCTTTTCATTTTTTTAGTATTAGAGAGCGCTCTCTATATTGCTAGAATATGTAGCGATTAATTCTATGTATAGACGTGTATACTAGTTTTTTCTGATTTTTAAAAAGGGATTTTTAGGATGAATATTAAAATGCTAGATACTCACCATTTTTAGCACCTAGTTTTAATTGTTTAGTTACCTATTTCAACTGGAGAATTTCAAGAAAATAATAGTCAAAAGTAGAAGCAATATTACGAAGAAAGATTTTAGTGTATGAAAATTTTATGGCTGGAGGAATATGTTGACCTAAAAAAAGAAAATGGAGAACATTGTACGCCAAGTGTCATCAAATATAATACTAGAAAAATTAAATATTAGTTTTAACTATCACTCATTGCGTCACACACATACAACGACATTAATAGAGAATGGTACATCTGTTAAAACTGTATAAAAAAGATTGGGACATAGCAGGTCAGCAACTACTGAAGACCGCTATGTCCATTTAACTCAAAAGATGGCAAGAGATGCTGTCGATATTTTTAATTCCATCGCAAAAGATTTATAAATTGCTGGCACAATTTTAATGCGGTGGCAAATCGGTGGCAACCTCCACCATACTAATATAAAAACACACAATTAAAATCCTTATAAACGTTGTTATATCAACATTACTTCGAATCATCCATCTTCAGAACAGCCATGAATGCTTCTTGTGGTACTTCGACTGAACCTACTTGTTTCATACGTTTTTTACCTTCTTTTTGTTTATCAAGAAGTTTTCGTTTACGAGAAATATCCCCACCGTAACATTTCGCTAATACGTTTTTACGCATAGCTTTAATTGTTGAACGTGCCACAATTTTTTGGCCAACAGCTGCTTGAATTGGCACTTCAAATTGTTGACGTGGAATTAATTCTTTCAATTTTTCAACGATTACTTTGCCACGCTCGTATGCAAAGTCACGGTGTACGATAAAGCTTAGTGCATCGACTTGCTCACCATTTAATAAGATATCCATCTTCACTAGTTTTGAAGTCTGATAACCAATGAGTTCATAGTCAAATGAAGCATAGCCCTTCGTATTCGACTTTAAATAATCAAAGAAATCATAAACGATTTCTGATAACGGCATTTCATAAACAATGCTGACGCGTGTCGTATCAATATAATCCATTGTCATAAAATTACCGCGCTTTAATTGACAAAGTTCCATAACAGCTCCTACATAATCGTTTGGTACCATAATTGTAGCTTTTACATATGGTTCTTCCACTCGATCAATCTTTTGAGGATCCGGCATAAATGAAGGGTTGTCAACCTTTACTATAGATCCATCCGTCATTTGAACATTGTAAATTACAGAAGGCGCTGTTGTGATTAGATCAATGTTAAACTCACGCTCAATACGCTCTTGAATGATTTCCATGTGTAAAAGCCCCAAGAAGCCACAACGGAAACCAAATCCTAGTGCTTGTGATGTCTCTGGCTCATATTGAAGTGCAGAGTCATTAAGTTCTAACTTTTCTAACGCTTCACGTAAGTCATTATATTTCGCAGTATCGATTGGATATAATCCGCAGTATACCATTGGATTTAAACGACGATAACCTGCTAATGGCCCATCTGCTGGGCGATTCGCAAATGTAACTGTATCCCCCACACGAGTATCACCTACATTTTTAATAGACGCTGTTAAATAACCTACGTCACCGACTGTTAATTCATCTTGTGCTACAACTTTCGGTGTGTGTATACCAACTTCGATAACTTCAAATTCTGCTCCAGTAGCCATCATACGAATTTTATCGCCAGGTTTTACTGTACCATTCATGATTCGAATGGAAATAATAACACCTTTGTAAGCATCGTAAACAGAGTCAAAAATAAGGGCTTGTAATGGTGCATCCGGGTCACCAGTTGGTGCAGGCACTTTCTCTACAATTTGTTCTAAAATATCTTCAATCCCGATACCGGCTTTAGCAGAAGCTAAAACCGCTTCAGAAGCATCTAACCCAATTACGTCTTCAACTTCTTGACGTACACGTTCCGGATCCGCTGCTGGTAAATCAATTTTATTGATAACAGGTAAAATTTCTAGGTCGTTATCAAGCGCTAAGTATACATTTGCTAGTGTTTGTGCTTCAATACCTTGTGCTGCATCGACAACTAAAATTGCACCCTCACAAGCGGCTAAACTACGTGATACTTCGTATGTGAAATCGACGTGTCCCGGTGTGTCGATTAAATGGAATGTATACACTTCACCATCTTTCGCTTCATACTTTAATTGGACTGCATTTAATTTAATCGTAATGCCTCGCTCACGCTCTAAATCCATTGAGTCCAGGAGCTGTGCCTTCATTTCACGAGATGTTAAAGATTTCGTTTGCTCTAAAATACGGTCAGCAAGCGTTGATTTCCCGTGGTCAATATGTGCAATAATAGAGAAATTTCGTATATTCTCTTGTCTTTTTAAACGTGCTTCTCGGTTCATCTTTTCCACTCCTAATTAAACTATAATGAATTATACTATGAAAGATATGCAAAGTACAACAACAACTAGACTCAAAAGCCTATTACATCAATACTTATAAGTGTTTTTACGGTTTTTAGATTTTGCAAGATAAGGCATATAAATGCATGGATTTGGGGCTAAATGGGGCTAATAAAAATATGGCGAGCGTGTGTACAGGAATGTGTGAGTAAGAAAAATTGAGGCTAATTGCTTCGGTCTTTTTTTGTTAGTAAATTATAAGAATAGCACACTTACATAAAAATTTGCACTGCTTGGTACAGTGCATTTCTAGGTACATTCGATAACCCTTCAGAGCTAATTATGGAAGGTAACTTTATTTTCTAAATAACTACAGTTAGAACAAAGGTAATCTTTATTGATAAATATAGCACTGTACATATTTGTCCAAGGAATATGTTCAGAACATCTTTCGCATTTATCTACATATTTATCACCTAAAATACCATTCTCTAAAAAGACATGCCATTGTTTATCCGATAAACTTTCAGATCCATTTTTTATGAGGAGCAATGATATTTCTAACGCTTCACCATCGTCAAATCTATTCTCGCTTATTAGTTCTTTCAAATATGAAATAAATTTAGATGGTTCTCTTAATATTCTTTGTTTAAGCTGTTCTCCTTGCATAAAACCTCTCCTTTTTCCAACTACTTTAATTCGACAAAAGGGGATGATTTCCTTCTGAATTAGACAATAAATAATGCAGTTTATACTTAAGTGTCGTTACTAATCTCATGACAAACACCTATCGAAGGAAGTACTTTGTAAACACTCCTCATATTTTACGATTCCTCATTTTTAAGAAGCATAGCGAAAAGACGACTATTATTAGACTCTTAGTTACCGCCTGCAGATGAAAATGATCAAATCCACGACGGCATATTAGGAGAAATTTGTTGGAATTAGTTAGAAATCCATACTCTGATGATTGATAAAGATATTCGCGGTGTCTAAGTTATGTCCAGGCCAGCTGTTAAACCGCTTGGCGCTTTGATAATGCACTTCAAGACTCACAAAAAGCTGATTGGCCATTTTACAACGGGCAATCAGCTTTTTTATCGTTTAGAGATGATTAATGTACGTTGAATTGAACTACTCGCCACTTAGCTAACGCTTGAAGTGGGAGTCTTTTGTCGGGATCTGATCAAAAATCCTACCGACAACGTTCGGCGCTTAGGGATACCACTCGCAATAAACTAGACAGAAAACTACTGTCAGTCTTATTATTTTCGCCTACCACAGTAGGCGCCTTCGCTGAATGATAGAATAGCATCTTTAGCCAATATATTTAGTAAAGCAACAGGTGCTTACCCGAATTGCCACGGACGATTTGCGCCCGCCTTTTTCCTTGGCTTATTGGTCCCTAATTGTTCTCGACTCATAATTTGCGGTTCCATTCCCTTTTCGATTTGCGAACTAAGTGCTCTCGAAAGTGAATACACATTCGGTGCAAAATAGACCCGATTTGACTCTAATTGGCAAATAGGACAAGTTGATTTTTCTTTATTCCCCCCCATTGATTTAAAAAATAACGTAAACTCTCCACAATCATTGCAACGAAATGTGTAACTAGGCAAGAATAAACCTCCTTATCCTATCATTTTGGCATAATATTTTTATCGAATATTTTTGTAGGGATTGCAATGGTACAACAAGCATTTGGAACATCGACTATGCCATTGATTCTACTTTCAACTGGTGCTGTACTCAGCAGCATATAAGCTTGTTCACCTGTATAACCAAGCGTTTTTAAATACTCAATGGCATTCAAGCATGCCCGACGAAACGCAAGATTAGCATCTAAATAATGTTGTTTCCCATCCTTATTATCTACTGAAATCCCTTGGAAAACGAGGAAATCATTATAGTTTGGATCTACTGGGCCCGGTTGGAATACAGGATTTTCGTAAATTTTATAGGTTTCCATGCCACCTTTAATGACATCCACCTTTAGATCAATCCATCCTGCCATCTCGATACCACCACAAAATGTGATTTCTCCATCCCCTTGTGAAAAATGAAGATCGCCTACCGATAACTTCGCTCCCTCCACAAATACTGGGAAGAAGATTTTCGATCCTTTAGATAGATTTTTAATATCACAGTTCCCGCCATTTTCCCTTGATGGTACTGTTCGAGCTCCTTCCTTAGCTACTCGATCAAACTCAGCCCCTTTTAATGTGCCGAGCACTGCCCTCTCCGGAGTCGGTGCATTTGCCAACGTCGGAACCCGGTCCGGGTTGGTCATGATGAGTTCTTTTTCTCGTGCATTCCATTTTTGCAAAAGTTCCATAGAGGGAGCAACGCCTATTAAGCCAGGATGGATAATCCCAGCAAACTTCACACCAGGTATATGTCTCGAAGTCGTATAAATGCCTTCAAAATCCCAGATTGATTTAGCTGCTTCTGGAAATTCATCAACTAAGAAACTTCCCCCATTCTCTCTTGCGAAAATGCCGTTAAACCCCCACGCCGAATCTTGAAAAGTACCAATATCTAAAATATCTACGACTAATAAATCTCCAGGTTCAACGCCGTTCACATAGACCGGTCCACTCAACACATGAACACGTGCAAGATTCACATCTCGAATATCATTTGGACTATCATCATTTTTAATTTGTCCATCTGTCCAGTCTTTACATTCCATTCTAAAAGAAGTGCCTGGATCTACTGAAAATGCTGCTGGTATGTCTGGGTGCCATCGATTGTGACCAGGATGCGCCTGCTCTTCCATTGATTTGCTTAAATCTAGTTTGTACAGAGTTTTCACCATTTGATTTACTCCCCCTAGTTTCTATGTAAGTGATGTATGCGATTTCATATTATCAAGGATAAAAAATAATGTCAAATTATTTCGAAAATTCTATCTT
Organism: Lysinibacillus sp. NPDC093216; assembly: GCF_050280325.1. Classification (NCBI taxonomy): domain Bacteria; kingdom Bacillati; phylum Bacillota; class Bacilli; order Caryophanales; family Bacillaceae; genus Lysinibacillus; species Lysinibacillus sp. NPDC093216. Next base: position 23,075 of record NZ_JBNNVB010000004.1, read on the forward strand.
TCGGTTAAGCAACCAAAAACTAGAATGAATTGAGGGCAGTCAAATGGATTATTTCTTATTTAAAAACCTCACACATTCAGTATCTCCTTTAACCCATCACAATCCACGGAATATTCTGATTATTTACTAGAAAAATGGATGCGAACAACTATTTATATATAGTTGGATTATTTAATTTCTTTGTCATTTATTGTGCATCTAAAAATGGTTTGTAACTAGGATTATTAATCTTTCCTTTTTTATGCAAATATGTACCGACAATAACGTACAGTATTAACATTGGAACGCCAATGTAGAATGAAAATCTCGTATCTGGACTGTAGGCTGTGTCTATAAGATTTACGGCCATGTATCGAAGGAATTAGAGGAGCAGTCTGTAACATAACATTAGAACGGCATAAATGCTGTTAAATCAATGGTTATTCTAAATAGCGTGCCATTTCCTCTGCAATCAATAAAAAAATGATAAAGAGTGCTTAAGATTTTCCTACAAAAAATATCCAGCTACACTTACGTGCACTCTGGATATTTTATTACTAAATTATATATTTATTGTTTGTTGAATAAGGCTTGTTAACGTATTAACACCTTTTTGTACTAAATGGACACCATCCGGAGCAAAAAACTCTGGATGATTAATTGCAACCGAATGCCAATCAATCAATGTAATATTATCATGCTCTTGAGCTTTTTGTTGTAATGAAGAGTTTACATTACTTTCCCATGAGCGCGGTACTCGAGTATTCACTAAATAAATATCGGCATTGGAGAATGCTTTAAGTAGTGCATCGATCTGATCATCCGTAAAGTAACCATTTGTGCCAAGTTGAATAATAACCGCTTTATTTGGCTCATTAAAACTAGCATAATTTGGTGCCAGTTGGACAGCTTGTGAAACTTGGCGACCAATTTTTGCATCAATTGTAATGTTAGGATAGACATTATGTAAGCTTGTAGCAATATCTATCATTAAAGAATCTCCAATAGCTAATATACCATTATAGGGTTCATTAGGATTAGCAGTTGTATCATTCTTTCCTTGCTTAGGTTCTTCTTTGTCCGGTTGATGGTTAGTTTCAGTTTTTTCATTCTTAACAATCGATGAATCGCTTTCCGTTGTTTCTTTTTCCGCTACGGTAACATTTTGCTTAGAAGGTTGTTCTCCACCATTTATTTTAATTTCTGTTGGCTTAGACTCTTTTGATTCCGTTTGTTCTTTTCCTATAACGCCTGTCATTCCAGTAAAAAATACTAGAAGGAATAGTGGAACAAGCACAGTAGAAATTTTTCTAGTAAACGAAATGCTGCCCCATTTATCTTTATTAACTACAAGATATTGTCGATAATAGGAGCGGAAACCTTCTTTCCTTATTGGCATTTCAATAAAACGATACGAAAATTCTGCAATAATCAAAATAAGAACTAGCTGTATAGCAACTCGCCAGTACGTAGGATTACCTATTTCGTGGACTGGAGTACCCAACACCATGATTGGATAATGCCATAGATAAATTCCATATGATCTTGAACCAATCCAACGTAGAGGTTTCAAAGAAAGTAATTTTCCTAAAATGCTAATTGGATGACAAACACACGCTATTAATATAGCTGCATTCAAACAAAATAGGAACATGCCTCCTCTATATAAGAAAGTTTGATATTCATTTACAAAAATAATACTTAATATGAAAATACTAAAAGCAAGCAAACTTATAGCATTTAGTTTATTAACATGGTCAGTAGTTAGTTTTTGAGAAGATAGTCTTTTCATCGGCCAAACGAGAGCAAGCCAGCAGCCTATAAGTAATTCAAAGGAACGTGTATCTGTCCCGTAATATATACGACTAGGATCAGCTCCTGGCTCATACAGTAAGCCCATTAACACAGCTGAACATAATGCACCGATAAAGATAAAAATGGCTAATTTACTCTGTTTTTTAACAAGATAAAGCCCTAGCATTAACAGAATTGGCCAAATAAGATAAAATTGTTCCTCAATTGCTAAAGACCATAAATTTTTTATAGGTGAAGGGGATCCAAAACTGTCGAAATAAGAGAGCTTATGGAAAATGAACCACCAATTACTTGAATAAAAAATAGAAGATATTGCATCTCCGCGCAATGTATGAAGAAGTTCCTTATGAAATAAGGTAGCCCAAGCGAATGAAGTAATAATCATTACGTACGCAGCAGGTAGTAGGCGTCGAAATCGTCCAATCCAAAATTCTCCTAGCCCTACTTTTAATTGATTTCCTTGTAAAGGTAAAATAGTAGAGGTTATTAAGTAACCCGATAAAACAAAAAAGATATCAACTCCTAGGAACCCTCCACTGGCCCATTTAAAGTTAAAATGATAAGCTATCACAGCTAGTACTGCTAAAGCTCGAATCCCATCTAATCCAGGGATATAACGATGATTGACTGTCTTGCCTGACATAATATTCCTTCCTCTTCTTCCGATAATCTACAAACCTTTTTTATAGTGTAAATTTTAGTATTAAGTCAATATCGTCCCCTTTTAACTAATGATTCAGTGCATTCACTTATATAAATGACGGATGAGTATAAATAAAAGTTTACATCTAATGATATTTATTAATTATCCCTCGGCATAATTGCCGCTTTCGCGCAGAAAACATTTGCCGCTGTCGTTTCGCTTTCGCGCAGAAAACATTTGCTGATAGAAGTTTAATATTCTTTTTGATCACATAAACAACTCGGAAATAACTTCTCATATGTATGTTTTCCTTCATTCTTTTAAAATAAAGGTTAATCTTATTCATATTTTATCCATCAAAAAAGCATCTCCAAAATGGTAGATGCTTAGCGTATTTCGCCTATTGCATATGCCGCTTTAAAACTTTTACAACTCTTCGTCAAATCTTTATGTGCTGACTCGAAAATTATAAGGCAAGAAATGAATAATTAAAAGGCTTAACAACTATTTTTTCTAAAACAAATTCCTGGTATTTTTGCTAACAATCATTCAATTTTCATACTTTGTCCAAAAAATGATTAAGTGCTACATCTAAACAAAAATTGGCAAAAAGAAGACTATAAAAAAGTCCAGCTTTTTGCCAATCCAAAAAATCTATTTTTTATTTTCCTGTATTGAAGGATTTTGATATAGCTTTTCCTATTACAGCAATTGTACGATTCAATTCTTCTTCTGTATTGTCAATTCCACCTATTTCGATTAATATCATTTCTTTTGTTAAATCTTGATTATAACGTCCATCCACATTGTCACCACTTTTTGATATAACACCTCTGGAAATTTTCGGCACAATTTCATTCATAGTAGCTGATAGACTTTCTGCATAAGCAGTATTCCATCTATAATTCTTATGCTCTGCACCAATGACAATCGCAATCCTTGCATACGATTCGTTATTATGGGTTATCGTTGTCGCATTTTTCTTGGCAGAATCTCGATGAAAATCAATCACTAAATCATAGGATTGCTCTTGTAAACGTTTTGCTAAATAAGGACGTACAAAGTTATAAGAATCCGGAAAACTTTTTCCCTTAAGTTTTAGTTCCTTCATAACATCAACATCTAAAACGTCAGTTTGTATACCATTCATGCTAAAATGCTTAGAAATAGTATCTTTTAAATTATAAATATTTGTTTTTTCATCATAATAGGCCGCCTTCCCGCTAACAGCTTTCACCATTGGTTGATATGATTCCTGTGAATGCGTAAATAATAACAAGACTTTAAATGGATCTTGTGTTTGATCTTGTGTTTTATCTTGTGCTTGATCTTTTGTTTGATCTTTTGTTTGATCTTTTGTTTGATCTTTTGTTTCCTCTTTTGCTTGATTCTTTGTTTCCTCTTTTGTCTGTTCCAGTGCACTTTGTTCAGGTAAATTAGTAGCGGCAAACACGACTTGTTTATCCTCAGGTTCTTTAATCGGAGTCGATGCTTGCTTGTTGAACGGAAGTTGCCCAGCAATGACAGGTAATACGAAAAAGAACAACAATAAACCAAATGACCACTGTAGTTTTTTTAGCAAAGTCACACCCTCCTCCCCTTATCGTATGGAGGGGGTATGCCTTTTAGAACGAAAAAAATTATAGATTATTTGCCCATTTCATAAGCATAGAAGACACGATTTTTGCATACTTATCTACCCAATAATCGGCTTCCTTTGGCGTTACCATTAGCTGTGTATGCGAGCCTGCGAAAGTCTCTGCAAATAATTGCTGACGCTCTTCTTTAGACCATGTAGCCCATTCTCCAAAAATCGGCTGTACTAAAGACATATCTAGTTCTTTATTTATATCTGGTTGCCAAGACGACAATGACAATTTGGATGAAGGTTTACTTCGCTCTGCCACTCGTGCAGCTATAGAACGTAGCATTACCTCTACAGCATCCGCAATTAATACAGGTGCATCAACTACTGTTGGGATACCGATTGCGGTAACAGGAATGCCAAGCATCTCATATGATATTTCCTTACGCTGATTTCCTACACCTGAACCAGGGTGTATCCCTGTATCTGTTAATTGAATTGTTTTACATAAGCGATCACTAGCTCTCGTTGCAAGTGCGTCTACAACAATAATTAATTTAGGTTTTAGTCGCTCTGCTAACGCCGCTACAAATTCACCAGTCTCGTATCCTGTTTGCCCCGTTACACCAGGCGCATACATGACGAATTTTTCATCTATTACATCTAAACTATGCAAATGATCAATAAGATACGGTCCTATAGCATCTGGTGTAATTGTCCGATTCCCTAAACCAACAATTAAAATTTTGTCATCTTCTTTCCATGACATGGATTCATGCATTTTTTTGAAATTCGCAAGCAATTCTTTCTCAAGCTGCTCAAATCCATCCTGATCTTCTAACGTCAAAGTAGGCACAGAAAGAGTAATGTACTTCCCTTTCTTCTTTCCAATTTGCTTCTCACCTTCTGCATCGACGAGCACATCAGTGATTTTTACCCGACCAGCATTGATATCTTCAATTTGAATACCACTCGACTCTTTAAGTGTATCTTTTTGCTCTTTCGTTTGATGTAAAACTACCTCTTCAGACTCATCAATCAAATCCGTACGTTGCCAATTAAAATTTTGCATACAGTTCACCTCAACTGTAGTTTGTTCAAACTGTCAAGTAAATATTCTTTGCATTTATCTATTGCAATTTGTCCTAGCGTTTGTTAAAATGATTTTTGTTGTATTGACACAAGAAATCAATGAGAAGATATCATCTCGTACCTATTTTAGGAGGTGAAACATATGCCAAACATTAAATCTGCGATTAAACGCGTAAAAGTTAACGAAAAAGCTAACGCTGCTAACACTCAAGCTAAATCTGCAATGCGTACTACAGTGAAAAAAGCTGAGAACGCTGTTGCTGCTAAAGCTGAAAACGCACAAGAACTTTTACAAGCAGCTTACAAATCTTTAGATAAAGCAGCTTCAAAAGGACTTATCCACAAAAACGCGGCGGCTCGTAAAAAGTCTCGCCTTGCTAAAAAAGCGTAATTGTTATAAAAGATCAGTTTACTCTATTAAGAGTAGCTGATCTTTTTAATTTACAAGAAAATTAATTACACCTTGATAAAGCTGCGCCTATTGCTTCGGACAGCTCATCAATAGATGTTTTCTTCTACACAATCCTTAAAGCCGACGTAGTAAAAAGAGTTCTAAATAACGCTCACGATTGCCTCCAGTTGATTTCAGTTGTAAATCAACCTCTGCTAACTGATATAACGCCTTCAATAAACTTTCCTCTGATGGACGATTACGCTGCTCAACCGTCAACTTGACACGATAAGGATGTATTTTTAAATTTTTTGCGATTTGCTGTGGATGATAGCCCTTTTTTAATAAATAAAACACATTGGACATCGTACGTACATTTGATGCAAGCAAACCGACAAGCATGATAGGCTCTTGCTTTTGACGTAGTAAATCGTGATAAATAGACAGTGCCCCTACAGAATCGTTTGCAAAATAAGCATTTAACATTTTGAAGGCATCCTGTTCTAACGTTTTTGCCACTAAATCCTCAACTAGCGTAGCCGTTATTTCACCGCCATCTCCTATATAAAGGGTTAGCTTCTCAATTTCCATTTGCAACTGTAGCATATTCGATCCAACCATTGCGACAAGCTGCTCAATCGCATTTTGTGTAATGCGGTTGCCCTCTGCTTTAACTCTACTCTGTATCCACACAGCTAAGTCCTGCTCCTTTGGTGTTTCAGCTTGGACTAATAACGCATGCTCCTTCATCATCTTTGTCACTTTTTTACGTTCATCCAATTTTTCATAAGGTGCGATAAAAACTGTAACTGAAAAATCAGAAGGATTAGCAAGCCATGTTTCTAAGCGTTTAATATCATGGTCAATTTTTTCTTTTCCTTTTTCAGTTGCCTTTAAAAAGGATGCGTTTTTAGCAATGATAAGCTTTCGCTCAGAGAAAAAAGGAATTGTATCTGCTTCATCCATAACGGCATCCACTGGCATTTCTTCCAAATCAAATGTTGACATCTCTATCTCTTCTTCGGGGCCTATCGCTTCTTTTAACCGTTTAACTGTTTCATCTATAAAATAACCTTCCTCACCAACGAGTAAATACACTGGTGAGAGCTCTCCTTTTTTGATATTATTCCAAACCGTTGAAATCATAATTTTCCCTCCATCTAGCAATACTACTAGTATACATGATTTGAAATTCCTTTGTGACTTTGACCGAATTGTGTCGATTCTTTGCCACATGGTAAATTCTCCGTTTCGATATAGCTTTTATGAAAACGATGTCTTATAATAAATAACAGAATTGGAGGGATAACAATGAATCCATTTGAAGGAAAAAACATACAATGTCGCCGTAACGATGCAACTGATTCAGGAGTTGGCTTCGGTGTATCATTTGGAATGTTTGCACTTATGTTTCTCATCGCGATAGTAGTAGAAGTAGCCTCTAAATAATTGAATGTAATGTACGAGGAAAAAGACCTTGCTCATTGGACAAGGTCTTTTCCCTTTTGCACAGACCAACTATTGCCACGAATTCTTACTTCAATCGTCCCATCTATTCCAGTTGTTAAAGTAGCTAAATTTCGACTTGTAAAACGCTCCACTACCTCACCATGCGGATGACGATAGCGGTTATTTAGTCCCGCGCTGAAAATGGTTAATTCAGGCCGTAACAGCTCTACAAAAGGCTCCATACTCGATGTTTTGCTGCCATGGTGTCCAGCCTTCAACACTGTCATATTCGCTAATTGCTTGTTGTAAAGATGGATAAGCTCCTGTTCACCATATTCCTCTAAGTCACCCGTAAACAATGCTCGAAATGACCCCTGTTGCATATATAAAACAATTGAATCATCATTCCCCTCATAAAGAGTGTCACGGGGCCATAAATAATAAAAACTAGTTTTTCCTATGCGCCATGCAGTTCCCCGCATTTTTTCTTTCACAGAAACTTTTTGCTTCTTGGCTTCCATCAGTAAATCCCGCATAACAGGCTTATCCATCGAACCAGGAGTGAGATGAATTTCATGCATATTAATCTCTTGCAAAATCTCTTCAGCTCCCTCTACGTGATCAGCATCCGCATGAGTGGCGATAAAAATATCAATGTTTCGTATCCCTTTTCCTTTCATAAATGGTACCACAACTTGTCTCCCAACCTCATATGGGCTTTCTGAAGTCTTCCATATCTCCTGTTCAAAGCGTAGTACGCCGCCTGAATCAATAACATACACAGCCCTTCTAAACGGTAATTCTATAACTGTACAATCACCCTGACCAACGTTTAAAAATGTCAGCTTAGTATCGGTAAACAACATCGGTGATAAATGAATACACAATGCAGGAATAAACATGACAACTGCAAATTTACCATACTGTTTTATCTCTATAAAATAGAAGCCCGCTAATATGCTGATCAATGCTACGCAAATAAGCCATATAGCAGGCTGCCCTGGCGACCACATCTGAAACGGCAATTCCTGAAGATATAAAATAAACTTTGTAAGCCACACACGGAACGGCTCGTATCCAACAAACAAAGCTTTCGCTACTGGCATCGATATAATCGTTATGACAAACAAGACAATATTAAAAGGCAAAATAACAAGGGAAAACAGTGGTACGAAAATAATATTCGCTAAAAATGAAGAAATAGAAATTTCATAAAAATGATGGAGTAATAATGGATAAACAAGAAGCTGGCATACAAATGTAATGAAAAATGAACGGATTAACCAGTTCGTGGATCGTCTTAAAATGACACCCGAATAGACGAGACTAACCGTTGCTAAATATGACAATTGAAAGCCAATCTGATAAATGACACCTGGTTCAAGTAGGACAAAACAAAGAAAGCTAATTGCTAGGGCATCGTCAATCGATATTTGCCACCTAGCGTAACGCATCAGCATGATTAATTCTACAACAGATACTGCGCGCCATACGGAAGGCGCACCACCCGCAATCACCCCGTAGATAGGTAAAATGATGAGTAAAACTAAGGTCGCCATTTCCTTCCGTACGCCTAGACGTAAAAGGCCTTCAAAAAACAACCATGAGACAAGTGCCACATGTAAACCAGAGATAGCAAATATATGGGTGATACCAAGCTTTTGATAGGCCCTTTGAAGCTCATAATCGACTTGATCCTGCAATCCTATTAGAAGCGCTTGTGCCTCTGCAACTAGTGAATCCGGGAATGTTGTTTCAATATGTTTTTTCATATAGTGTCTCTGTTTAGCAAGAAACGAACGTATAGATTTTTTCTCTTCAATAAAGGTCCAGCTTGAAACTTCAAATATTCCCCTAGCACCTTTACTGATTAAATATTTTTCCATAGAAAACGCATATGCATGTGCAGGTGGAAGAGGGGCTACAAGTTCTCCTTGAACTAGATAGGTCCTGCCTGTCAATGAAGTAGTTTCATACAAGCTTTTCTCTTCTTCTGATGAAAATGTATAGACGACATACAGTTTCTCACCAGTTTCAGTTTTGACAAAGCCTCTAAGCTTTTGACCATTTATTTTATATTCACTCGTCCAAGTTATTGAGAATGTTGACGGTAGAGGGGAAGATTCCGTCAGTTGAAATGTTACGATGAAGAAATAAGAAAGAAATCCAATGGCTATAACAAGCGCTGAAATTAAACGCCTTTCACCTTTCAATTTAAGCCATAACGCGAAAAGTAGAAGAATAGCGAGTAGCCAAGCTGACTTGTGTGCCGCTATTGAAGCAACAAGTACAGCTAGTGCTACGTAAATACATTTATGCTTTAAAGCTTTTTGCCAAATAATGCACTCACCTTCTGTTCATATGGGAGCAATTTTTCTGCAGGCATACCACTCTCACGAAGCTCGTTTAGCATGTCTATGTACAAGGCTAATTTTTCATCGCTTAAAAAGTCGATTTTACGTTCATCAAACGGAACGTGTACAACCTCTACACCTGCTTTTTTAAATAGTTCTTGTGCATAAGGGTTATTTTTATAATCAGTAGCGTAATACACTCGTTCAATACCTGCTTGAATAATAGATTTCGTACATGGTAGACACGGGAAATGTGTAACATATAAGTCTGCACCTTTTGTAGGCGTACCATATTTAGCACATTGTAGCAGTGCATTCATCTCGGCATGCACTGTACGCACACAATGGTTCTCAACAACATAGCAGCCATTTTCAATACAATGTTCATCACCTGTAATTGAACCGTTATAACCACCTGCTATAATTCGCTTATCTCTAACGACAGTTGCTCCTACTGCAAGCCTTGTACATGTACTACGTAATGCGAGTAAATGGCTTTGCGCCATGAAAAATTGATCCCAAGTAATTCGCTCCATATGACTACCTCCATAAATTAATAAGCTGTTCGTTTTGCAACAGTCTTTTTATACTATAGTGTAGCCCTTTTTGAAAAGAAACGTCAATATCTCAAAATTTCCTGCCATTACTTAACGGTAATGAAATCCTTCAGCTTCTCAAACGTTTTTTCGCCAATACCACTCACTTTTTTTAAGTCCTCAATTGTTTTAAAGCCACCATTCTCCTCACGATACGAAATAATGCTTTGAGCCTTAGATGGACCAATACCTGATAATGTCGTAAGTGCAGCTTCATCTGCTTTATTTAAATTAACCTTTTGATCTTTTACGCCGTTGACACCTTGTGATGCTCCACTAGTAGGCATCATCAAGATATTAGAGGTAATATCGTTAGGCTTTTCACCCTTTATCGGAATGTAAATAACCATCTCATCCTCAACTTTTTGTGCATGATTAATGAGTTGCGTATCAGCATTCTGCGTATAGCCTCCTGCAAGCTGTACTGCATCTATAATTCGCTGGTCAGTCTGCAGCTCATAGACGCCTGGATACATAACAGCACCCTTTATATCAACAAATACCTGCTGTATGACCGCTTCATCAACAGATTCTTTCATATCAGTTTGTTCAATAGGTTGGATTGTTTCGATGAGCTCTTCTTGGGGAGGTGAAGAGTCAGATCTCGAAAAAAAGAAGTAACAAAGTCCACTGATTACTAGTATGCCGGGGAGCAACATACTTTTTTTGTACTTTTGCCAAAAAGATTGGATCATCAAATAACATCCTTTCCTTTGCAAAAGGTAATCATATGGAGTCTATTTCATCTTACAATATCATTCAAGTGTTGAAAAGATAAATTATCTATTAAGACAAAAACGAAGGCATCCCTGAGCTGCAGTTTTGAGATTTATCGAGAACTTTTAATTGTTTATCGACCAACTTTATCGATTTATCTACCAACTTTTTTAATTTATCTACCAACTTTCGAAAAATGTCGACATCTACCTTCATGCAACACTATCTGACCGCACTAATAATTTGCGTATAAAAATTTTCACATCAAAAAAGCGCGAGAAATCAACGTTTCTAAATTGATTTCTCGCACTTTTTAAGGTTTCGACCAGTTATATCCCAGCCTCTTTTCAACATTACTTTCTACAAGCGTTATTCTGCTAAGATATCTTTAAATTTCGCTTGAAGCTCAGTCGTTAAGATTCCCTCATTGTAAAAATGACGAATAAACACATTTTGCATCATATCATCCTCTTGAGTTGGATCCATCTGCATTAAAATATGATTAATCTTCTCCGCGAGCTGTACTGGATTGGCATACATTGTATTCCATGCGCGAACCTTTAACTCTAAATCCGTACCGAGGGCCGCCTCCTCCAAGTCCTGTATTGGTACTGGCTCACTAAAATGTGCATACGGGTCTTCATATGTATCTGTATGTAAAAAATGAATACAATCATCTAATTTTTCTGCCACACGTATTGTATCCACAAAAACGCCTTGATCATTTTCATATAGATTGCTATTTTCTAAAATTAAAAACGGTGCTTGTTGCTGAATCCCGATTACTCGTTTTTTTAATTGAGGTGTAATAAAGATTAAGCCACTCTCTAGCTGCAATGTTTGAACGTACGTAGAAAAATTACCGTTTTCAGCAAAATCACTATATGTTTTTGGGCGATAATAAAATTCAGCGTCTAACTCCTCTGCTTCAATCGTCCATTCCACTTCTGGACAATCAAAAATAACACGTAGTGCCATTCCATTCGCTGTTTTTCTGAGCTCATCATAAATATAAAACTGCTCTGGTTCTACTTGACCTACTTCACTTAAAATATTGTTAAACGTTAGAGAAATGATTGACTTTGCAGTAAAGCCCCCTGCCATATCAAATGTTAATTCTACTTGAGTAGCATTACGGCGAATACTAACTATTGTTGCATCATGAAGGCTTTGCTCAAAGACCTCTCTTTCCTTTGGTTCTATATAAGCTAACGATTTCTGCTTTTCTTCATATGCCGCATCGAGAATATTTTCAAATAGCTGCTCCTGTTCATTTCTCCATCCTAAAAAATCTTCTCGTACATGTTTAGGAACATTTGGTGTATTCAACGTACGATCTAAAACATATGTATGAAATCGCAGTGGTAAATAGTTCATTAAACTATCGCGTATTACATCTAACTCCTGCTTCTTTTCCTTAAATGGATCAATATCATTTTCCTTTGCATAAGCAAGGTAATCTGTCCACTCTTCATCAGATTCGTAAATAAATAGTTTCATCGCATTTTCATACATTCTTTTTTCACGCAATGATAAATGCCACATAATTTCAGCTCCTTTTAATTAGGTTGTAAGATAACAGAAATATTTTTTCGAAAATTAGTGTTATTTGCGAAACAAAATAAACACCGGAAAGTAAAAACAGCTCGCTGGTAAGTTTACCAGCGAGCTGTTTTACTATTTTACCGCACGGATAAACATGCGTTCACTTTCATATTCAGGGCCTTCATCAGTAAAATCTGCTGTTACTTCTACTTGTTGAAAGCCAATTTCCTGAAGCCACGCCATATATTGCTCCATCGAGAATGTACGTTGGTTATGCTCCTCATCAAAGCGTTCATACAGATCACTCGCAGCATCACGCACATAAAACGTCATTTGGTGGACAACGGAATGTTCAAAATCGCCAGGTTCCGTATGCCATACATAGCTAATATCACCATCGTCATACGTAAACGGTCCGTCTAAAAATATATCATTCATTTTAAATAATGAATGTACGTCAAAAAACAGCTGGCCTCCATCACGTAAAGCACCATAAATGCGTTCTAATGTTGAATAAACTGCTTTTTCTTCCACTACATAATTCAGCGAATCAATAGCAATCGTTACAACGTCAAGCGCCTCAAAGCCCTCTAATTCATCCATCGACAGACAATAGAGAGGCACATGTAATCCTGCACCAGCAAAGCGCTCTGCGGCAATTGAGAGCATATCTTCCGACAAGTCAATTCCACTTACCTTGTAACCTGCCTGCGCAAACAGCAGGCCAAGCACACCTGTACCACAGCCGATATCTAAAAGATTCGGGAATTGACTGCTCGGTGCATGCTGCAAAACCCAATCCACATAAAGATTGTAAGGGATATCGGTTTGCAGCTCATCATACACGTGTGCAAATCGTTCGTAACTACTCACACTTAAGCCTCTGGCATGTCTAGTTGCGGTGCATCGCCCCATAGACGCTCTAAGTTATAATAAGCACGTTCATCTTTATGGAATACATGCGCTACTACATCTCCAAGATCGACAAGCACCCAGCGTGCTCCATCAAAGCCTTCTACACGGCGAATTTCATAGCCCTCTTTTTCTGCTATCTCTTGTAATTCACGTGCGATTGCTTGCACTTGGCGGTCAGAATTACCATGGGCAATAATAAAGTAATCTGCTAAAAGTGAAATGCCTTGCATATTTAAAACGACAATATCCTCACCATGTTTGTCGTCAATTGCTTTGTAAGCTGCTTGTAATAAAGTTGAAGTCATCCTTCACTGTCCTCTCTTTTTATCATATCGTTGTAACATTCTATTGATAATGGATAAATTGGTTGTTTTGTGTCAATTAAAAATGCCAATGTATGGCGCACACAAGCACTCATCGCTTTATCCAAATTTTTCTTTGCTTTTTTTCGCAGACGATCAACACCATCAAATTTACGATTAGGTTCAATCATATCTGCAACAAAAATAATTTTTTCTAGACGGCTCATGCCCACGCGTCCTGTTGTATGAAAACGAATAGCATTTAACATATCCTCATCTTTAATGCCAAATTCGCTTTCTGCAATATATGCACCTACTGGACCATGCAGTAATTCACTACCCCAGCCAATAAGGCGAGCATCTAATTTTTCATCACGGACGATGTTCTCCATCCATTCGATATCTGCATATTTCGCAATATCGTGAAGGATGGCAGCTATCTCAGCCTTTTTTTCATCCTCACCATATAATGTTGCTAGCTCAATGGCTGTTTCCATTACACCAATGGTATGAATATAGCGCTTCTCAGGCATGCGTGGCTTAATCGCCGCCAAGTACTGTTCGCGTTCCATATAGACCTTCCTCTCGTATGAACGTCTCTACCGCTTCAGGCAGTAAAAATGTAACCGTTCCTCCAGTAGCAAGTCGTTCACGAATCAGTGTGGACGATAAATCGATTTGGGGAGCTTCCACCATTACTATAGGGTACTCTGTAGTGGCCACTGTTCCTGGACGCTTTACTCCTACAAATTGCACAAGCTTCACTAATTCATCAATACAGTACCATGTATGAAGCGAATCAATCATGTCGCCTCCAATGATAAAGTAAAACTTCACATTAGGCTCACTTATACACATCGCAGAAAGTGTCTTATATGAATAGGATACGCCACCCTTCTCCACCTCATACGACTCCACAGAAAAATACGGATATGGACTTATTGCACGCTTTACCATTTCAAGGCGTTCCTCATCGCTAGCATCATGACGTGCGAACTTATGTGGTGGCAACGCATTGGGCATAAAGCGAACTTCATCTAGATCTAATGCATGCAGTACTTCATTAGCCATCATTAAATGTCCATTATGTGGTGGATTAAACGTACCTCCCAGTAAACCGACCCTTTTCATCGTCTCACCTTATTTCGTTGCTTTTGGTAATGCAATCTTTTTATGATTGCGTGATTCTTTATATAAAACAACTGTCAGACCGATTAATTGCACAAGCTCTGCATGAGCACCTTTAGCAAGTGCTTCTGCAACTTCATGCTTATCCTCTTCACAGTTATCTAAAATACGTACCTTAATCAACTCTCGTACTTCTAATGCTTCACGGATTTGCTTTGTCATTTCGTCATTAACGCCGCCTTTTCCTACTTGGAAAATCGGTGTTAAATGATGTGCTTCTGCACGTAAAAAACGTTTTTGTTTACCTGTTAACATAAAAATTAATTTCCTCCTAATTGCGCCTTTAATTGCGCAATCATTGAATTTGTATTTGGGTATTCACCAAGCCAATGCTCAAAAGCAATAGCCCCTTGATGAACGAACATTCCAAGACCCGTAACGACGGTTGCTCCTTTTTCCTCAGCCGCTTTTAAAAAAGGCGTCATTAATGGATTATACACAATATCGGCTACAATTGCGCCTTTTGCAAGTCGTTCTAATGAAAATGGCATTGAAAAATTGCCCGTAGCAAGTCCAGCCGATGTCATTTGCACTAAAATGCCGAAATCAGCTAATGATTCCTCAGCCTCCGCTAAAGAAATCGCATGACCTACACCCATTTCATCGACAATTGCTTGGGCATTTGCCACTGTGCGGTTAGCAATGGTTAAATTCGTAAAACCTTGCTGTTGCATTGCAAAAGCAATACCACGAGCAGCACCGCCCGCACCAATAAGAAGAACTGGCTTGTCTTTATGTGACTTACCAACCGCTTCTTCTAACGAACGTACAAAACCAACACCGTCTGTATTGTATCCTTTTAATTTTCCTTCTTTTGTTCGGACAACCGTATTAACAGCTCCCATTTTTTTTGCCAACTCATCTAGCTCATCTAAATAAGGAATGATCGCTGTTTTATGTGGGATTGTAATATTCCAGCCACTAGCACCTAATGTTTTCAGGCCAGCAACCGCTGACTCCAAATTTTCAGAAGATACATGCACTGGAATATACGTCGCATCTATTGACATTTCCTCGAACCAAGCATTATGCATCGCCGGGGATTTTGAATGCTCAATCGGATCACCCATAACCGCAAACCATTTCTTCATTTCCTAATCCCTCTTCTCTACTTGTACATCCTAAATTAGTGATGGGCGAATTGATACTTGTACACCCTTTGGGGCATAAGCTGCTACAACTACATTGGCATGCTGCACAGTAATCCATCCAAGACCAGAGAATACAACATCTGTTTTCGCTTCTTTGATAGAGAACTCATGACGCACTAATGGTGGTAGCTGTTCTATAAATTCAGCAGTTGGAGGTGCCAGCAATTCACCCTTATGCTCTGCATACAATGTATCTGCCTTCTCAAGTTTTGTTCGGTGTATTGGTAAGTCATTTGCCACGTGTACCGTAAATGCCGAACGTTCTCCTTGAATAAAGTCAAAACGAGCAAGGGCGCCAATAAATAATGTTTGTCCAGCATTTTGTTGATACACTTTTGGCTTTATTTCTTTTTTAGGCATAATATATTTTAATTCGCTAGAGTCAATATGGTGTGCCATCTGATGGTGATTAATAATTCCCGGTGTGTCATATAATGCACTACCATCATCTAATGGAATTTCAATCATATCTAAAGTGGTACCTGGGAAATGAGAAGTTGTAATAATCTCACCTTCACCAGTAGCCTGCTTGATAATGCGATTAATGAACGTGGATTTCCCAACATTTGTACAACCTACAACATACACATTTTGTCCGTTACGGTACTCATCAATGGCTTCCATTGCTTCGGCCATCCCGTTACCTTTATGGGCACTCACTAAAAGTACATCGACAGGTTGTAGACCTAGAGCCTTCGCTTCACGTTTTAGCCAATTAATCACTTTTTTCGGTTTCACAGATTTCGGTAATAAATCGGCTTTATTCGCGATTAATAACACAGGATTTTTACCTACGAAGCGGTGAAGTCCTGGTAGCCAGCTCCCATTGAAGTCAAATATATCAACAATTTTTACGATTAAGCCTTGCTGTGTTCCAAGACCGTTTAATATGCGTAAAAAGTCGTCATCTGTTAATGAAACTGGTTGAATTTCATTATAATTTTTCAAACGGAAGCAACGTTGGCAAATGACCACGTCTTTTTCTAATGATGATGGGGGTGCATACCCAACTGCTGTTTTATCTTCTGTTTGAATTGTTGTACCACAGCCAATACAATTTGGCATTTCGTTCATTCTTTTTCCTCCCAAGTACTGATTCCTTTTCGTTTTAAATTATTGAACACACGACGTTCAATAAATCGGTTGAATTTTGTTACGAGCCCATCTGATTGTGCAACTGGTTTTACTAGTACCGTATGCAAACCTAAGCGATTAGCGCCCATTACATCTGTTAGTAGTTGGTCTCCTACCATTACTACTTCCTGTGGTCGTAGTCCTAATTGAACAATTGCACTATAAAAGGCATTACGAAGTGGCTTTCTCGCCTTATGAATATAAGGAATACCTAATGGCTCAGCAAATTGCTTAACACGTGCTTCTTTGTTATTCGACGCAATAATAACACGAATGCCTGATTCTTTCATAATGCGCAGCCAAATAATTAGCTCTTCCGTTGCATCTGCACGGTCCCATTCCACAAGCGTATTATCTAAATCCGTAATAATCCCTTTAATACCTAAGTCTTGAAGCTTTTCCGGTGTAATTTCATAAATACTCGTGACAAATTCATCTGGTAATAAAAAATTATACAAAATAGCGACCCCTAATCTAAACGTATTATTCGACCATTATAGCATATTTGCGAAGGCTTCACCCATTCGAATTGGGCTTCCTTGTACAACATTTTCCGTAAATTCTATTGCATCCTTTTCAAACAGCATAACTACTGTTGAGCCGAATGAAAAATATCCGACTTCTTCACCCTTATGCCACTGTGTTGTTGTATTAGTGAGCATGATAGAATTTACAAAGGTAGCACCAACTTTAATAAATGCTATCTGTTGATCATTCGCCACTTTCAGCTCCGTTACTGAACGATAATTGTGTGAAATAGGTTTTTTACCGTATGTAAGACCGAGCTGGTTAACAGGATAAGATTTTTGACCAAGTATATATTGTCTTAGCACTTCCCCATCAATCGGGCTATGAATACGGTGATAATCTGCAGGACTCAAGTAAAACACGATAAAATGTCCATCTGCATATTGTGAAGCACGTTCTGCATTGCCAAGTAAATCATGTAAAGCATAAGGCTTACCCTTTACATGAAATGTCATATCCCATTCGATACGTCCAAAGGATTCCACTTTGGCATCCACTGGACTTACATAAGTAGTGGGATTTTGTTCAATTGGACGTGCATCTTTTAAAAGCTCTCTTGTAAAAAAGTCATGTAAACTTGAAAAATGTTGTTGTTGTTTTGAAACCTCTTCAAGATTAATATCGTATACCTTCATGTAACTCGGAATAATTCGTTTACTCCACTTTGCTTTTGCAATAGATTGCAAAAGATGGGAGGATTGCTTTCCGTTTGTTAATTCAATCAAGCGTTGATATAGTTTTTCTTTCATAAAACAAAACCCCTATCGATTAATTTAGACTGTCAATTTTTTCGCATTCGAAGTATAATGGTACAATATCTTAAGTGCAAAGGAGTGATCCCCCTTGTTTTTTTATCACAAGTTGGTGGATACCACGGTTAAGAAAATGAAATCGCAAGCAGCAAACTTTATCACAATCAGTAATATGTCCTTCGGCGGCGCGGCCATAATGGCTACACTACACGAATACTATAGCTATAGTGTCTTGTTTATCTTTATTGCAGCCCTTCTTGATCGTTATGATGGAAAGGTAGCTAGAGCACTCGGACAAGTGTCTGATCTAGGTAAACAATTAGATTCTATGAGTGATATTATATCATTTGGTGTGGCGCCTGCATTATTAATGTATAAAGTTGTCTTAGTCGACTTTGGTTTCGTCGGCATGACGATGACAGTACTATACATCATCTGCGGTGCGATGAGATTAGCTCGCTTCAATATTACTGAAGCAAACGGCTATTTTACAGGGTTACCAATTACAGCGGCAGGTACGATCTTAACTTTAACGTATTTTGCATCTAATACGTTCCACCCGGCATTTTATCTTTTCCTATTCCCAATACTAGCATTACTAATGATTAGTACAATCTCGTTAAAAAAAGTGTAACAGCGCATTTGCTGTTGCACTTTTTTTCATTTAACACAGTTTTATAACATATACTGTCGAAAAATGGGGAAAGGATGAAATCATTCAATGAGCGGAATTTTTACATCTATGTTGCAGTTATGGCTTGAAATCCCAGCGTTACTTGGCTATTTAAAGGGGCAAACATTCCATAAACCCTTTTCAAAAGAAGAGGAAGCTGCTTGTATTGAACGATTTTTAGGCGGTGATGAGCAAGCGCGTCTCGATCTAATTGAACGCAATATGAGACTCGTTGCACACGTTGTAAAAAAATTCCACCCAAAACATGAACAACTTGATGATTATATTTCCATCGGTACTATTGGTCTGATGAAAGCCGTAGAAAGTTATACGCCTGACAAAAAAACCCGTCTTGCCACTTATGCCGCCCGTTGTATCGAAAATGAAATTTTAATGCATCTGCGTACACAGAAAAAAGTGCAAAAAGATGTTAGCTTATTTGAGCCAATCGGTACAGATAAAGATGGTAATGCACTACAAATCCGAGATCTCTTACAATGCGATGAAGAAAGTGCAACAGAAAAACTTGAACATAAAGAGCATGTTGCACAACTATATCATTATTTGCATATGCTTGACGATCGTGAACTCGAAATCGTTACACTCCGCTATGGTCTAAACCAGCAAGATGCACTTACACAAAAGGAAATCGCTGCACGTTTAAATATTTCTCGTAGTTATGTATCTCGCATTGAAAAGCGAGCTCTTATTAAACTCTATCAATTATATAAACGAGATCAAAAGATTATTGAGTAATATATTGTAAATTGATACTTATAAAATTTCAACATTCCCATTACTTTATTCTGCAATTAATCTTGTATTTTTTGTTACAAAAGTACCCCTTAGGCTGGTCACCATAACGTAGAGTTGATTTTCGTTCCGACTGACGCTCTCCCGTGGGCGTCTGATGAGCCTCTTGGGGTAATAGGGTATTTTTGTGCGAAAGCGGAGCGGCAGCAACAATATGTTTTGTCTGTGCGAAAGCGGAGCGCAGCAACAACATGTTTTGTCTGTGCGAAAGCGGAACGCAGCAACAACATGTTTTGTCTGTGCGAAAGGAAGCGGCAACAACAACAACAACAGGAGGTTGGTACAAAGGCGTTGTCACAGACGTGATGTTTTAGCCTTTGTTCCCCTACCTGCTCGCTCCAGGGTCTAATCTGTGACGTTAATCCCCAAAGAGTCGCCTAGCTTCCACTCCAATACTTATATACAAAACATACGTTTTAGCAAACATCATCCCTAACTTTTAGTAATAAGCCAATCCTTAGCAAGTTAGCGTAATAAATGAAGTAATAAAAAAACTCTCTTGCGATTTTCAATCGCAAGAGAGTTTTTTATTCTGCAGATTCTGATAGTTCTACTGAAATAAGTGTACCGAGTAACATTGTTATAATGACTACACCTGCTGTTAAAAATAGCATTATGAATGCCTCCCATCTAAATATGAAGAGATTTATTTAACATCAGTTTAGCATTAGTGAGACCTTTAAACTGTGATTTTTCTCACACTAAAAGCCACTCATTTTGACTATTTTGTGTAGTTTATTTCACAGATTTTTAGACTTTATAATGATTCGATAGCTTTTAGTACGATTTGTGTGGAATGCTTTGCAGCTACTGGTAAAAACTCATCGAAGCTAAGATTCGATTCTTTTCCAGCAATATCTGATAAAGCACGAATAACAACAAACGGAGTACCAAATTGATAACATACTTGTGCAACAGCAGCTGCTTCCATCTCCACTGCCTTCATTTGTGGGAAATGACGACGAACAGCTTCTACACGAACAGGATCATTCATAAAGGCATCACCTGAGCAAATTAAGCCAATACCATATTGGTGCTCTCCTACAGCCTCTACTGCCTCTTCAGCGACTTTCATAAGTTTTTCATCCGATTTATAAGCTGCTGGCATACCTGCCATCTGCCCCATTTCATAACCGAAAATTGTTACATCTACATCATGATGACGAACTTCATCTGAAATAACAACTGCGCCAACTTCAAGAGTTTCATCATAGCCTCCGGCAGAGCCCGTATTAATGACTACGTCAGGCTTGAATTCATGTAATAGAATAGTAGTTGACATTGCGGCATTTACTTTACCAATACCACTTTTTAATAAAACTACCTCTTTCCCTTTATAAGTTCCTGTTGTATACTCACTGCCTGCGATTGTTGTGCTTTTTGCTTGCTCTAATGATGCTCGTAAAAGCTCTACTTCCTCTTCCATTGCGCCGATTACTGCAATTTTCATCTCTCTGTTACTTCCCTTCTTTATTCAACTCTATTAAAAATAATAAAACGAGTTATTTTCGTCAATAGGCTCCGTTTAATGTATTTAGTTGCTCAAGTTTTACTGGTGTCCAGCCTTCGTTGTCGACCCATTCCATGCTAACACGATACATTTTTGTCTTATCACTCGTTG
Organism: Lysinibacillus sp. NPDC093216; assembly: GCF_050280325.1. NCBI lineage: Bacteria > Bacillati > Bacillota > Bacilli > Caryophanales > Bacillaceae > Lysinibacillus > Lysinibacillus sp. NPDC093216. Next base: position 44,318 of record NZ_JBNNVB010000004.1, read on the forward strand.
AAACTGTTGCAATAGCCGAATTAGCGCTACCGTTATTTCCCATACGCCAGATAATCATATTGTCCTTTTCGATGCCTGTAACTGCCGCAACTGTTGCTACCTTCTCAGCCCAGTCTACTGATCCATCATCGTAAGAAGACACATGCTGACCTGTTTGTGTTGTAGGTGTAGGTTCCCAATTTTTATTTGTTATGACCTTGTCAACAATTGGGTTATCTGAAGTAGTTTCAGTAGTAGTGTCCTGTTCAGATGTTTGAGATTCTTCTGTAGGCTCTTCCTTTGCTGGTTTTTCCTCCTGAGCTGATTCATCATTATTTTGCTCTTTAGAAGGCTCTTCCTTCACATCTTTTTTATCGTTCTTCTGCTCTTGTATTGGCTCGTCTTTCTCAGCCTTTCCTGCATCATCCTGCCATTTAAACACAAATGTTGCTGTTATAATAATTAATATCACGACAATACCAATTAAAACATTCAATAGTTTATCTAGCTTTTTATTACGAGATGGCTGCAAATGACGACTGCTTCGAGTTTTTCGTTCACTCATGAAGTCTCCCCCTCTCTAGCCAATATTCTATCAAGTTCAACAGTACTTGCAAAATAATTGTGCTCATATATTTTTTCATAGAGAAAAATATAGACATCTCGACGTATATTCTAATAGATTTTTGTATTATCACCAAAACGTGTGGTTGATTTCCGTTCCGACTGGGCGCTTTGTTGTTGCTGACGCTTCGCTTTCGCACAGAGCAAAGCTTCCTGGGGGCGTCCGATGAGCCGCTTGGGGCAACAGATGTTTTTTTGCGCGAAAGCGTAGTGCTAACGTAGCGGCAGCAGCAGGATGTTGGTCACGAAGGCGTTATAACAGGACGTGATGGTTTTAGCCTTCGTTCCCCTATTGCTAATCCCCAAGGAGCCGCCCAGCCTCCACTCCAATCAACTTATTTACATAGTATACGTTTTAACAAAAGTCCTACAACTTTTGGTGATGAACCAGATTTTTACCATCGATGTAAAAGCTTACATAGAAAGTGTAGATTCAAGAATCCATATCTCATTGGCGTTGTTGTTGCTGTCGCTTCGCTTTCGCACAGACAATGCTAAATGAAGATAAAAGCAGCTAGCTCTCTTTTGAAAAGATTAGCTAACTGCTTGTACCAAAATTATTTTATTGAAATAATTTTAACTTTCATTTCACCACCAGGTGTTTGAACGACAACCTCTTCGCCTTCAGCACGGCCTAGCAAGCCTTTAGCAATTGGTGATTCATTTGAAATACGGAATTCCATTGGATCTGCCTCAGCCGAACCAACAATTGTATACGATTCCTCATCTGTTGATGGTTTCCCATTAATAACTTCTACAAATGTAACCGTTTTCCCTAGTGATACAACACTGTTGTCTGTTTCGTCCTCAGAAATAATAACTGCGTTACGAATCATAGATTTTAATGTAGAAATTCGACCTTCTAAAAAGGCTTGTTCTTCTTTTGCAGAATCATACTCAGCGTTTTCAGAAAGATCCCCGAAATCACGCGCAATTTTAATACGTTCTACGATTTCCTTACGTGTTTCCGTTTCTAATTTCACTAATTCTTCTTCTAATTTTCTTTTACCTTCAGCTGTCATTGGGTACTGTTTTTCGTTTGCCAAAGTTCTTCACTCCTTGTTTTCGTCAATATAAAAACATAAAACTCGATTAAGTGGCTTAGTAGGATGCACTTAATCGAATTTTATTATTTTTAAACGGTTTCAAATTACTCTTTGACCTAATAGTATGCATGCCTTTCTGAAATATGTACAGATATGCATGTAAATATTGTCAATACCACTCTATCTTATTACAATACGTTGTCGGTTTCAAGGATAGTTTTAATCTTAGTTACCATTAAATCAATCGCAACCTCATTATCCCCGCCCTCTGGAATAATAATATCAGCATAACGTTTCGTCGGTTCAATAAATAGATTATGCATTGGACGCACTGCCGATAAATATTGATCGATTACAGAATCTGTTGTACGTCCGCGCTCTTTAATATCACGCATTATACGACGAATAATACGTAAATCTGAGTCCGTATCTACAAATAATTTAATGTCCATTAAATCACGCAAATCTGCATCTTCTAACACTAAAATACCTTCTAGTATAATAACATCAACAGGCTCTACATGAATAACTTCTTTAGCTCTTGTATGCTGCACATAATCATATACTGGCTTTTCGATTGGTTGACGGACCAATAATTTTTTTATGTGTTCAATTAACAAATCATTATCAAACGCTAACGGATGGTCATAGTTTGTACCTAAACGCTCCTCAAACGTTAAATGACTTTGATCTTTATAATAAAAATCTTGTTCAATTACAACTACTGAATGATCGCGGAAAACATCATAAATAGCACGGGTCACACTCGTTTTTCCCGAGCATGAACCACCAGCGATTCCGATGACGACTGGACGCTTTGCTGCCATTAATTATTCTCCTTTCGCATCATGTTATGTGGTTTTAATGGTGTATCGCATTTAAATTTAACAATTTGTAGTGGATGACGTGCAGCATCTAAGCTATTGCCATCCTCATCCCAAATTTCACCCATTGTAAGACGGAAATTTTCGATTTCTGGTCCAAAGAACTCTACCTCATCACCAGGTTTAAAATAGTTGCGTTGTTGCATTGTAACTATTTTCGTTTCTGGGTCATGCTCTAAAATTAAACCAGCAAACTCATAAGTCGTTTTGCGGCCATGTACACCAAACATTTGCTCCTCGTGGCCAGGGGCATCATGGAAGAATGCTTCAGCAGTATCACGGTTAGCACATTTGTCTAGTTCCTCGAGCCATTCACGTTTAATTTTGAAATTTTCAGGGTCAGCACAATAAGCGTCAATCACTTTGCGGTACACTGAAACAACTGTAGCCACATAATGAATGGATTTCATACGACCTTCTACTTTTAATGAATCAATACCAAGCTCAATCATATGTGGAATTGCTTCAATCAGCTTTAAGTCTTTCGGACTCATTGCAAAAGGTGCATGATTATCATCGAAAAGTGCCTTTTCTTCGCCATCTTCTAGCTCATATAAATCATAGTCCCAGCGGCAAGATTGACAGCAACCACCACGGTTAGAGTCACGAGCAGTCATGTGATTTGAAAGTACACAACGACCAGAATAGGCTATACACATTGCTCCATGAACGAATGCCTCAATTTCAATATCGACTTTTTCCTTCATCAGCTTCATTTCTTCGCCGCCCACTTCACGTGCTAATACTACACGATGTAAGCCTTCTTCTTTCCAATACTGTACTGCCTTCCAGTTCGATAAAGATTGCTGTGTAGAAAGGTGAATTTCAAGCTTTGGTGCAGCTGTACGGCATGTTTCAATGATTAGTGGATCCGCTACAATAATGCCTGTAACACCTGCAGATTCAATATCTTGTAAATATTGCTCTAAGCCGTCCATATTTTCATTATGGGCGAAAATATTTGTCGTAACATATATTTTTGCACCGTATTTATTGGCGAATTCAACACCTTCGCGCATTTCTTCAATTGAGAAGTTATCTGCGTTTGAACGTAGACCGAACTCTCGTCCACCGATAAATACAGCATCTGCTCCATAATGAACTGCTACTTTTAATTTTTCTAAACTACCTGCAGGGGCAAGTAGCTCTGGTTTTTTTGTAATGACACGTTTACCGTCTACAATCTCACGGATTTTGTCATTTTGTTCTAATACTAATGCCATGTTCTTGCCACCTCCTAGTAAACTGTTTCCTTGAAGATAAAGCCAGTATCAAGAGGTCTGATGGCAGGCTGAATATCTTCAATTTTAGCTAATAAATCATCTTTAATATCTTCATACGCATCTTCTGATTCGTCAAAATATGTGTCAATTGCTTGACGATAAGCTTCTGTTACTGTGTTCACATATTCTGGCGTTTGAAGAACACCTTCAATTTTCAATGCATCAATGCCACCTTCGAATAATTCGCCAAGCTCATCAATAATGCACATATCGTTTGGACTGAAAATATGAGTACCATTAGCGTCCTCATAAATTGGATATTTATTATTACGTTCATCATCGTGAATGAACATATTGCGATTTTCCTTACGATTTTCAATTTCCATTACTTTATCTTGATATAAGAAATAATGGCCTAGTAATGGACGTTTTGATTGGAACATACATGTCATTCCATGTACTTGAACCTCAATCTCTACTTCTGTATTTTCTTTAATTTCTAGCACTTCATCTAAAGAAAGTTCACGTGAAAGCACTGCACGAGTTGCCCCGCGTTTTCCCCAATAATTTGCAGTAAACCAGTTCGTTGCAGTCGTTTCCGGATTCCAGTGTAGCGGTATTGTTACACCTTGCTCACGGCGGATGATTAATACTGCTGGATCACCATAAATTAAACGGTCGACACCAATACGTTGCATTTCTTTTAAATATTCGGCAAGCGCATCCAATTTTTCATTATGGAATAACGCATTTACCGCAACATAAACCTTTTTACCCGCTGCATGAATTAGCTTTGTAGCCTCTTCCACTTCACTTACAGAAAATTCTCCTGCTAGGCGCAGACCAAATTGTTGTTCGCCAATGACAAAAGCATCTGCTCCAGCCTGTAAAAGGTCTTTTACATGGTCCACTGATTGCGGTGTAACAAGCAATTCAGGTTTTTTCATAATAGTCACCTCTTCAAACATAATAATAAACCATCACCAACTGGTAAAAATGCACTTGTATAATCAGGGTGCTGCATAATCCATTCGGTGAAGTTTTTTAAATTGCGAATCATTGTACGCTTACGACGCGGAACATCTTTTAAATCCAAATCTGATAAGCCATGCATATACATATTATCGATATACAGAACTCCGCCAGATTTTACAAGAGGCGCATACTTTTCAAAAAAGCGTTGATATTGTCCCTTTGCAGCATCGATAAAAACTGCATCGAAGGTCGTTTGAATTGCTTCATCATTCACTTCTAAGGCGTCACCCTCAATGACTGTAATACGATCTGATACTGTAGAACGTTCAATATAAGCCCTTGCTCTTGTAACACGCTCTGCATCACGTTCGATTGTAACGATTTGCACATTTGGTAAAGCCTCTGCCATTCTTATTGCAGAATAACCAATTGCTGTACCAATCTCTAAAATTTTCGACGGATTTTGAATACGTAGCAGTTGATTTAGTGCATCAATGCCTGAAAGTTGCATAATCGGTACATGATTCTCCTCCGCAAATGCTTCCATTTCTAAAAGCAATTCATTACGTGGTTGAATAAATGATTGTATATATGCATCTGATAATTCCATTTTTTTAGTTCACCCTCATATCAATTATGCCTCGGCATAATTGTGTCTGGAATCGGCTTTGTGCTTAGGCCTGCACGAGGGCCGACACGATGTCGGTCATTTCGGTAATGCCACAGGACGTGGCGCTTTTACCGAGGGCCAACACGATGTTGGTCATTTCGATAATGCCACAGGACGTGGCGCTTTTACCGATGCAGGTCAGTTAGCCGTTATCGCATGGATGCGATGATTTTAGGCTAACATCCTCTAAGAATTCCTTTCCGATTTCCGTGACATCCGCCGGAGGCTTTAACTTCTTTCAGCGGATATTTGTACACAGCTGAAAAGTGACTTAAAATCGCATTCATCTCCCCGCCAATAGAGGTGGGAGACACTTGTACCTGTCGCTTCGCTTTCGCTCATATGACATTTGTAGCTGACACTTCACTTTCGCTACATATGACATTTGTAGCTGACACTTCACTTTCGCTACATAAGACATTTGTAGCTGACGCTTCACTTTCGCTACATAAGACATTTGTAGCTGACGCTTCACTTTCGCTACATAAGACATTTGCTGAAAGAAGTTAAAAGGCAACGAGCAATACTCGTTGTCTGTACTTCATCATTTAGCAACAAAAAGAAAAAGACCAAACGTGATGTCTTGGTACTTCGTCATACAAAAATGAGCAATTGTTTTTATAAGCTCCAAACAATTGCCACCACGTATATTATTCCGCATTAACGGACTGATTGAATTTTTTCCATGCGGATTGATTAAAAATCACAATTTATAATAGCACGAAAATAGAAGGAAAGCTATTTTTCTTTCCTTCTATCCACATTATTGCTATTTATTTTTTCTATTTAAAGTACTTACTCTGCTTTTTTTATATATTTATCTACTTTCAGTAAATGTTCATCATACGTTTTCGAGAAGTGGTTGACACCTTTTTTATCCGCTAAGAAGTATAGATAGTCCGTTTTACTTGGATTAAGCACTGCTTCAATCGAAGTTTTCCCTGCACCCGCAATAGGACCTGGTGGTAAGCCTTTATTTTTGTAAGTATTATAGGCATTATCTACTTCTAAATCTTTATATAGGACACGATCTTTATGGGAACCAAGCGCATATAAAACAGTTGGATCTGTTTGTAATGGCATCCCTCGATCGATACGGTTATAGAATACGCTCGCAATCGTTTCTCGATCTGTTTGGGCAGTGGCTTCTCTTTCCAATAATGAAGCAAATGTTAATAATTGATGTACTGACATTTTCTTTTCAGTTAGAGCATCGTTGTAATTTTTCACAACCTTGTTCATTGCTCCTACCATTTCGTCTACAATCGATTCTAATGATGGTTTTTCTTCGAAATAAGAATAAGTTGCAGGGAATAAATAGCCCTCTAAATCATATCGAATATTATCAGCTAAAACCGCATCTGTCACAAGCTCAGGGTATTTAGCCTTCATTTGTTGTACAAACGCATCGCTTGTTACTAAGTCCATAAATTCTTTTTGAGTGTAAGGCGTTTTCTTTTCCACAATATCACCAATTTGTTCAAGTGTTAAACCTTCAGGAATTGTCATTGTAAAGACTGGCGTACGATAAACCTTCCCTGTTTTTAAACTTTCGATTAGCTCATCCAATGTCATTGCTTGTGTTAAATCATAGTTCCCTGCTTGGAACTGGGATTCATTTTTAAATTTAGCATAATATTTAAAAACACGAGCATCTTTAATAACCCCTTTCTTCTCTAATAGAGTTGAAATAGAGCTTAAAGTTGAGCCTATTGGTACTTCAACTGCTATTGTTTTAGTTGCATCTGGATCCACTGGTTTTAAAGCACTCTTCACATAACTATAACCAAGTATACCGACAATCCCTGATATTAGAACAAAAACAATTGCTACAATAGCAACGATTTTTCTCACAATTTTTACCTCGGATTTTCTTTCTTGCATTTTTGCAAACATTTCTTGTTTTTTCGAACCGTTATTCACGGGTTTCCCCCCTATCACTCCATTATCATACTAGAAATCAACTTTCACGACAAACAGAAATAGAAAATCAGTAAAAATAGATCACTTAAAAATAGATTGCGACAAAAAGATAAATATAATAAATCAAAGTTGATTTACAGTCAACAAACTAAAACAATATAGAAATCTAGATGGATAGGTTGGCAAATTAGGAACGGAAAGCCCTTCAGTAGAAAAGCAAAAATCTGCCAACTATATCGTTAGCAGATTCAATAATATTCTCCTCACGTCAACGGTTGGAAAACTTACTATATCAAAATCAATTTTGCCTCGGCATAAGTGCGTTCAGAATCGGCTTTGTGCTTTTGCCTGCACGAGGGCAGACACGATGTCGGTCACTCAGTCGTGTGTTGTTGTTGCTTTGCTTTGCTTTGATTTGCTTCGCTTTCGCTACAGAAAATAATTGCTGTATGAAATTAAAGTGATCCAAGTGATCCCTATAATTGAAAAGCTTCTTGTTTGACATCGATTAACAAACCCTTTGCAAGCTGTGCAATAACTACATCATCAGCTGGAGGATTAAAACGACTACATTGAACATCTCGAAAAAGTCGCTGTAATTTATTAGCTTTAGATAGACTTCGTCCCCCAACAACTTGCATTGCTTTTGTTACGATGTCAATCGCATTGTTACAAATAACATACTTTGCAATACTAACATCTTCAGAAAGCTGATCCTTAATCGCTGGATTTTGTTCTACTTGCGCTGCAATACTATACAATGTTCGCCGTGCTGTGCGATATAGCACTTCTATTTCACCCATTTTTTGTTGGACATGACTAGCGTGTGCGATTGTATTTTCTAAGCTGTATGAATAGGTATTTTTAGCAAAATCAATTACATAATCCCGAGCTGCACCCGCAACTCCTAAGTAAACAGCTGGAATTTCTAACGAGTAGACGCGACCATCAGCTAAAAAACGATTCACTTCATTTGGACGATGTTTGTATAGCAATGCCTCCTCTGGAACAAACGTTTCATGAAAAATAATGTCATGACTACCCGTTGCCCGCATTCCCATCGCATCCCATGTATTAATAACCTCCACCTGATCATTTTTGGTTATTAAAAATTCCGCTGTTAAATTTTCTTCTTCAATATAGGCGATAATCGTAAATTGTTTTAATATTGGGGCTAAGGAAGCAAAAGCCTTTTCACCTGTAATGATATAGCCTCCATGCACTTTTTTAGCAATTGTTCCAGGTAAACTTCCACGAGAAATATTTCCCTTCCCTCGCTCGCTATTTATAATATTTAAGAGAGAACCTTCTTTAACTGCTTTATGGCACAATTCCGCAAATATAGGACCAGGCCATGTCTTCGCCTCCCGAACATTTAAAAAAGTTAATAAGTGCCACCCAACAGACAATGCAGTAGAAGCATCTCCTTTAGCTAATTGTTCCTGTACTAATAACATTTCATAAAGGGAAATTTCCTCACCGCCGTATTTTTTCGGCACCGTTAATTTAAAATAGCCAGCATCCTCCAATATTTTAAAATGCTCAAACGGAAATTCTCCACTCTTATCATATTTACCAGCTGTCTTGTCAATTTGTTGTGCCAATTCAAAAGCATACTGAACTAGCTGTTGCTCACGTTCGTTTCGAATAAAAACATCACTCATCAATGAGTCACCTTGCTTTTAGTAAATCTATTTTGTGGTTTTTTCAGTCCTAAATGTTCCCTAAGTGTGGATCCTGTATATTCTTTACGATAAATATCACGCTCTTGTAAAATTGGCACAACCTTGTTCACAAAATCCTCTAAATCGCGTGGCAATAAAGGAAACTGTAACATAAAGCCATCTGCCGCTTCTTCTGTAATCCAACGTTCCATCTCATCGGCAATTTGCGTTGCTGTCCCAACAAAGGCATCACGCTTTGCAGGGCCAAAAAGGCGCGCATATAATTCACCGACTTTTAAATTTTCTTTTTTGATAATCTCCAAATGCTCGTAGAAATGACTTTGAATACTATTGACCTCAGGAAAATCCACTTCGATTGCAGGTGTATCTAACGAGTATTTTGAGAAATCAACATTTCCCATATAACCCGAAACAAATTTTAAGCTCTCATATGGGTCAATCAACGCTTGTAATTCATTATACTTACGAATGGCCTCTTCCTCCGTATCCCCCACAATTGGCGATATCCCTTGTAACACAAGTAACTCCTCATCGGTGCGCCCAAAGAGAGCAAGCTGTGCCTTTAAGTGGCGATAATGCTCCTTGGACTTCCCTATATCGTCCCAATGAACAAAAACGACCTCCGCTGTTCGCGCTGCTAATGTTTGCCCTGGTTTTGAAGCACCAGCCTGCACAATAACAGGCTGACCCTGAACGGAACGTGCAATATTCAACGGACCTTTCACTGATAAATATTTACCTTTAAAAGCGGTCTCATGTACTTTATTGCGATCATAAAAAATATTATGATCACGGTCGTAGACAAAAGCATCGTCCTCCCATGAATCCCATAATGACTGCACTACATCGATGAATTCCTCCGCGCGTTCATAGCGATGATCGTGCTCCCAATGCTTGTCACGGCTAAAGTTTAAAGCCGTATGCCCTGTGGCATCTGCTGTTGTCACTAGATTCCAACCGACTCTACCATTACTAATATGATCTACGGACATTAGCTGCCTTGCTAACACATATGGCTCACTATATGTGGTTGATGCAGTTGCCCCAAGTCCGATTTTGGTTGTCGCAGCTGCTAAAGCTGTAATCTGTATAAGAGGATCAAAGCGATTTAAAATATGTGGATGTGATTCATGATTGATCGCTAAACTATCCGCAACAAAAGCAATATCAAACTTGCCCTTTTCAGCAATTTGCGCCGCCTTTTGTAATGCATTAATATCGATGCTTGCATTAACTTTTGCAGACGGATGTTTCCAAGCTGCCACATGCATTCCTGCCCCAATTAAATATAACGCAAGCTTTAACTCCTTTTTCTTAGTCATTTTCTCGTCATCTCCCTTAATATGAATCAATTTCGCTGTCGCACAAATAAACAGAGGCAATAGGCCAATACAGTGTTGATCAATGAAGATAAAAGTCTTTCCATGTAGCTAATTCATCTAATGGCATTTTTATAGGAATATAATTGCCATTAGAAATATCTTTAATGAAATTGGCAGTTTCTTCACGCTGATAGATGTCAACAATTTTTAAAAATGTCTTATTGTCCTTATCTTCAGGCCTTGCCACGATAACATTAATAAATGGCTTCGCCGTTTCATTCTCATGAATAATGGCATCTTTCAATAGTAAGCCTGCTTCGACGGCAACCCCATTATTAATGACCGCAAAATCGGCATCTTCCATAACCCTCGGTGTCGTCGCACCATCTACTGGTAAAATGTTTAATTTTTTCGGATTATCTTTAATTCGGTCCTCTCCACCATTACCATCAAAATTATCCGTAACCGTCAATAAGCCATATTCTTGTAGCAGCAATAAAGCTCTACCCCAGTTAGAAGGATCATTTGGTACAGCAATTTTCGCTCCCTCTTTCATATCATCCAAAGATTTATATTTGTTTGAATATAAGCCTATCGGAGCCATAATTGTTGTGCCAATCGCCTGTAAATCTGTTCTGTTATTTGTATTAAATAAATTTAAGTAAGCGACATGCTGAAACGCATTGATATCAACCTCTCTCTCCGCCAATGCTTGGTTCGGGTCGTATTGTGCTGAGAATGTCACTAAATCGAGGTTAATATCTTCCTTTGCAGCCTGTTCTTTTATATACTCCCATGTTTTCAATTCCGAGCTACGGATACCAACCTTCACAGTATCTTTTTCATCTGCTTTTGCACAAGCAACTAGTAGGAACAGTAATGCAATTAAACTTAATAGATAATTTAGTTTCCTCATATCAAAATTCTCCTTTATGACACTCTGCGTAATTTTCGCTCAAGACTATTTCCAATACTTTGAATGATTTGTACTAGTACTACTAAAATCACCACTGTTACTAAAATCGTTACATTGTCAAAGCGTTGATAGCCGTAAGTAATGGCTACATCACCAAGGCCACCGCCTCCAACTGCCCCTGCCATTGCAGTCGCTCCAATAAGCCCAATTGTTGCAGTCGTGACACTTAATATTAAAGAGGGGAAGGCTTCTGGTAGCAAAAACTTTTGAATAATTTGAAGTGGAGAGGCACCCATCGCCTTCGCTGCTTCAATAATGCCTTCATCCACTTCCAATAATGAATTTTCTATTAATCTTGATATATATGGCCCTATATGCAAGACAAGCGGTACAATAGCAGCTGTTGTTCCTATTGCTGTTCCAACGAGTAAACGTGTAAATGGAATGATAGCAACTAGCAAAATAATGAACGGAATGGAGCGCAGGGTGTTGACGATTGGATTAATGATTGAAAAGATTATTTTATTTTCAAGAATATGCCCTTTTCTCGTCACAACTAAAGTTATCCCTAAAATAAAGCCCAAAATAGCTCCAAAAAATAACGAAATACTAACCATGTACAGCGTATCTAGCACTGCGTCGATAATGATTTGCGAGCTCACCTTCATGTGCAATAACCTCCTCTATTTGAATATCTTTCGTTTGAATAAATTGATGTGCCTTGTCTATTTCTTTATTTGTACCAACTAGTTCAACGATTAAATTACCAAAGGGAATCCCTTGTAGCTCTGTAATATTGCCAAACAGTACATTGACATCGACATCAAATTTTTTCGCTACTTGAGAGACAACTGGTTGCCCAACGTCTACACCTATAAATTTCAGGTTATAAATCTTTTTAGATTGATCTATCGTTTTTAATTGCTCGTAGACAGATTGTGGAATGTCATCTCGAACTACCGATTGTACAAAGCTTTTAGTCGTCTCCTCTTGTGGTGCAGAAAAAATTTCAAGTACATTGCCTGTTTCAATAACTCGTCCGTTTTCCATAACAGCTACACGATTGCAAATATCTCTTATGACTTCCATTTCATGCGTAATCATTAAAATGGTAATGCCATACTCGATATTTACTCGCTTTAGTAGCTTTAATATAGATTTAGTCGTTTGCGGGTCAAGAGCAGACGTCGCCTCATCACATAATAAAATTGTTGGCTTTGTGACAAGTGCACGAGCAATGCCCACTCTCTGCTTTTGTCCACCTGACAGCTCATCGATGTAGCGCTCGGCTTTGTCCTGTAAACCGACAAACGACAAAACCTCCCTTACTTGACCTTCAATGTTTGATTTTTTTACGCCACTTAATACTAAAGGCATCGCAATATTTTCAAAGACAGTCTTTGAACGAAGAAGATTGAAGTGTTGAAAAATCATACCAATATTTTTCTTTTCCTCGCGAAGCTGCTTTTTGTTTAATGTTGTCAGCTCTTTGCCATTCACAAGAACGCGACCAGATGTTGGTTCCTCCAATAAATTCACTGTCCGTATTAATGTACTTTTACCAGCACCGCTAAAGCCGATAACACCAAAAATATCACCCTTTTGAATCGTTAAATTAATGTTATTTAATGCCGTTACAACGGTTGTTCCTACCTGAAATTCCTTTGTCATTTCGATAAATTCAATCATTTCACGTCTACCTCCTTAGCATTTCATTTCGACTACTCTCGACTTTTAAAAGAAGTTAAAATGCTGGAACGACAGCCCCCTTATACTGATCTTCAAAAAAGGTACGCGCCTTTTCGCTTGTCAGCCATTTAACGACTTTTTGAATCGCTGGATCATTTTGTTTTTCTTTTGTCGTCGCAACAATATTGACATATGGCGATTCTGGACCTTCTATAATAAGAGCATCCTTCATAGGGTTGTAGCCCCCTTCTAAGGCGTAGTTCGTATTAATAGCCGCTGCATCTACATCATCTAATGAACGAGTCAATAACTGAGAATCGACACCGATAAATTGAATATTTTTTTCGTTTTTTGTAATATCCTCAACTGTATAATCATTTTCCTTTGTTTTATCTAATTCAATTAGTCCATTATTTTGAAATAGTAGTAAAGCTCGAGAAAAATTGACGACATCATTTGGGACGGAAACTTTTGCATTTTGCGGTATATCATTAATATTTTTAATTTTTTTAGAGTACACACCAAATGGTTCAATATGAATTCCTTTTACACTCACTAAATATAAATGGCTTTCTTTATTCGTTTGTTCTAAAAAGGGAATGTGTTGAAAATAGTTAAAATCTAGTTCACCATCTGCTGTTTGCTGATTTGTTTGAACAGCATCTTTTAAAATAGTAATGTCTAATTTCACACCATCTTTTTCAAGATCCTTTGCTAAATACTCTAGTACTTCAGCGTGTGGCACATTGGCTGCCCCCACCTTTAACGTTACTGTTTCATCTTTGCTCGCTTCCCCTTTGTTTGTGCAACCTACCAGCAAACCTATTATTAATACACCAACTAGTAGTCCCCATATAGTCCTCATTTAATTTCCTCCTTTTCGAATTAATTTACTTGGTTTTAATTTAAAATAAATCTTATCTGTTTACTTATGTTTGGTCAACGCTCGATATTACATTTTATCTGTAAATATTTAAAAATTCAGACAAAACAACAAGTTGAAAATTCCGTTTTGTCTAGAAAAATAACTAAATTAGCTCGAAAATATGCAAATTTAATTTTAGAATAGAATATTTTTACATACGAGATAGAAATATTCTATTAATACTCTACAAGCTACGAAATAAAAAAAATCCGAGTAGCATTTAACCACTCGGAGTTCTAATTATAATTCATTTAATACATCTTCAACAAATGCCCATTCTTCATCTGTTTCAATCGGTAATAATTCATCAATCGTTCCGTCATTTCCAGATACGAATTGTGAAGCAAAAATATCTCGCTCCTCTATTGGCTCGTCCGTTGCCAGAACATAAAGTACATAGGATTTGCCAAATTGTTCTGATGAAAATGTATGAATAACCTCACAGACCTGATCTGCCCCATCCTCATCTGTTATTGTAAATAGTTGCGGCTCTTCTTCAAATTCGTCTAGAAGTGTCAGGACTACCTCATTAATCATTTCCCACTCTGCATCTGTTTCTACAGGCTGTAGATTTGTCATTTCTCCATTGTTATCATCATAATCAAATGTCATAGCAGAAATGTCTCCAGGAATTTCATTACCGCCTTCGTCGATTAACGAAAACAATACATATGATTTTTCATCTGCATCGAAAGTGAAGACAACACGACACTTTTGCTCCTTGCCATTTTCCCCTACTATAAGAAATTCTTGCGTTTCTTCGTTCATATAATTTCCTCCTTAATTAGACTTAATTATGTTTCCAACTTTGATACGAGTCATTTTTTGGGTAACACAAAAATATCATCTTAAATTCATTGGATTCGTCATAGTCTCACATAACCTCACAGCTATATGGCTCAACACCATAACGTATGGTTGATTTCCGTTCCGGCTGGGCGCTTTGTAGCTGACGCTTTGCTTTCGCGCAGATAAAACAATTGTTGCTGTCGCTTCGCTTTCGCACAGAGCAAAGCTTCCTGGGGGCGTCCGATGAGCCGCTTGGGCCAACACGATGTTGGTCACGAAGGCGTTATCACTGGACGTGATGGTTTTAGCCTTTGTTCCTCTATCGCTGATCCCCAAGGAGTCGCCCAGCCTCCACTCCAATCAACTAATATACAGGGTATATAATCAATTATGCCTCAGCATAATTGCGTCCGGAGTCTTTAGGCCAACATGATGTTGGTCACTCAGTCGTTGCCACAGGACGTGGCGTTCTTAGACTGAGTTCCTCTATCTCAGCGGGTTTGGACACCAGCTGAAAAATAACTTAAATACACATTCATTTCACCATCTATATAGGTGGAGACTTCTGTACCTGTCGCTACGCTTTCGATACAAAAAACATTTGAAAGAAGTTAAAAAAATGTCATCCACAACTTTCGGTGATGAAACAGCTTTATTCTTTCTAAAGTAAAAAAGGAACAAGGAGTGCTTGTGCCATCCTTGTTCCACACTTATAAAGAACGATGATTATTCTTCGTCTTCATCCTCTAAAGCGTTTAATACGTCTTCTACCATATCCCACTCTGCTTCAGTTTCGATTGGTGTTAATTCACCATCTTCACCATTTTCAGATGGAACGAATGAAGATACGAAGATTTCTACAGAGCCATCTTCATCTTCTTCTGCGCCTACCATAGAGTAAAATACGTATGATTTGCCAAATTCAGCTGATTCATGTACGTGAATTACTTCACAAAGCTGTTCATTTCCGTTCTCGTCAATCACTGTAATGTGTTGTACATGTAATTCTTCTTCATGGTTATGCTCTTGTGCCATGTAGTTGTCACCTCATCAATTAATTTTTGCTATCCAAGTAGCCTTGTAAAATCATCACAGCAGCCATTTTATCAATGACTTGCTTACGCTTTTTGCGACTCACGTCTGCTTCGATTAGCATACGCTCAGCAGCCATCGTTGTTAAACGCTCATCCCAAAGCTTGACCGGTAGTGAAAATGTTTCTTCTAAAAGCTTTTTATAGTTTTCAGAAGCTTCTCCACGTGGTCCCACCGTATTATTCATGTTTTTCGGATATCCTACAACAAATTCTGTTATAACATACTCCTTCACTAGCTCGGCTATTCGGTCAATGCCGAACTCGCCGTTAGCTTCATCAATTTTTACGGTTTCAATACCTTGGGCCGTCCACCCTAAAGCATCACTAACAGCAACGCCAACAGTTTTTGACCCAACGTCTAATCCCATAATTCTCATTTCTAGTCCTCGTTGTTCTTTTTAATATAAAACTTAACAAGCTCTTCTAGAATTTCGTCACGCTCAAGCTTGCGAATTAAATTACGAGCATCCTGATGGCGAGGAATATACGCCGGATCACCAGAAAGTAAATAACCGACAATCTGATTGATAGGGTTATATCCCTTTTCCTCTAATGAAGAATGTACTTTCAACATTACCTGCTTGACTTCCTGTTCCATTGATTCTTCTGGAAAATTAAATTTCATAGTTTGATCAAATGAACTCATGACCAGCACCTCGCTTTCAGAAATAAGGAGATGTGCAAAAGCTCATCTCCAATTTCTCTTTATTATAACATGTTTTGGCGTATTAATTAAATGGATTTAACATAATCATACACAGAAAGTAGTGCTTCATCAAGTTTTGACGCTTCTTTCGCACCTGCCATCGCCATATCTGGACGACCGCCACCTTTACCACCACATGCTTCTGCTACCATTTTTACGATATTTCCTGCGTGGTAATTACCACCAACTAAATCTTTTGTTACACCAGCACATAGCATAACTTTTTCGCCATCGACTGCACCAAGAACGATAACAGCTTTAGGCATTTTTGCTTTCAAGTCATCCATCATTTGACGCAGTTGATTATTGTCCTTCGCCTCAACTTTCGTAGATAAAACAGTTACATCCCCAAAAGTTTGCGCTGCGTCCACAATTGCGCCTGCTTGTGCATTCGCGATTTTTTGTGATAATGCCTCATTTTCACGTTGCAAATCTTTGTAGTCGGCTTGTAACGCATGTACTTTTGTCACAAGATCTTTTGAATTTGCTTTTAATAATGCTGCAGCTTCGTTTAATAGAGCTTCTTCCTCTTTTACCGCTTCATAAGCAACTTTACCTGTCACAGCCTCGATACGACGAGTACCTGCACCTATACCACCTTCTGAAACAATTTTGAAGAAGCCAATTTCAGAAGAACGTTTTACGTGAATACCACCGCAAAGCTCAATAGAGTAGTCACCAATTGAAACAACGCGAACGATATCGCCATATTTTTCACCGAATAACGCCATTGCTCCCATAGCTTTCGCTTCATCGATTCCTTTTTCTTCAATAACGACCTCTATATCATCCCACACTTTTTCATTTACAATACGTTCAATTTGTTGTAATTCCTCTTTTGTCACTTGTCCGAAGTGAGAGAAGTCAAAGCGTAAGCGATCAGGTCCTACATATGATCCCGCTTGGCTAACATGGTCGCCCAGTACATCTTTTAGCGCACGTTGCATAATATGTGTTGCTGTATGGTTTTTAATAATTAAATTACGTTCTTCACGGTTAACTACTGCTTTCACTGCATCTTCAACTTGCATTTCGCCAGATTGTACAAGTACAGTATGAAGCGGTTGACCATTTGGAGCTTTTTGTACATCTTTTACAATAGCAGTGAAGCTATCATTTGAAATAACACCGCTATCCGCAATTTGACCACCCATTTCAGCATAGAATGGTGTTTTAGCTAAAATAACTAATGCTTCTTGCCCTTCAGATGCTACCTTTGACACTTGTCCGTTGACAATGATCGCTGCAATTTCTGTATTTGTCGTTAATGTATCATAACCAACAAATTCACTCGCAACCGTCAAGTTTGTTAGTACTTCATTTTGTACTTGCATAGAATCCACATCTTGACGAGCTGCACGTGCGCGTTCACGTTGTTCTTCCATTGCTGCTTCAAAGCCTTCATGATCTACCTTCATGCTTACTTCTTCCGCATACTCTTCAGTTAATTCGATTGGGAAACCATAAGTATCATATAAACGGAATGCATCTGCACCTGGAATATAGTCATGGCCAGCTGCTTTTTGAGCTTCTACTACTTCGTTAAAGATAGCAAGACCACCGTCTAATGTTTCATGGAAGCGAATTTCTTCATTTTTAATAACACGTTGGATAAACTCGCATTTTTCCGTTACTTCTGGGTAGAAATCATTCATGATTTCACCAACAGTTGGTACTAATTCAAACATAAATGGCTTTTCAATGCCGATTTGTTTTGCATAGCGCACTGCACGACGTAGTAAACGACGTAATACATAACCACGACCTTCATTTGAAGGAAGAGCACCATCACCAATGGCAAACGCTACTGTACGAATATGGTCCGCGATAACTTTAAATGGTGTATTGATATCTTCTTCTGAACCGAAGATTTCACTTAACGCTACTTCACCTGGACGTTTGTATTTGCGATTTGCTAATTGCTCGATTTTTTCAATAATAGGCATGAATAAATCAGTATCAAAGTTCGTTGGAACATTTTGAACAACTGATACAATACGCTCAAGACCCATACCAGTATCAATATTTTGTTTTGGAAGCGGCGTATATGTGCCATCAGGATTATGGTTGAATTGAGAGAACACCAAGTTCCAAATTTCAAGATAGCGTTCATTTTCACCACCTGGATACATTTCTGGATCATTTTCATCTGAACCGTATTCTTCCCCACGGTCATAGAAAATTTCTGAGTTAGGACCAGATGGGCCTTCACCGATATCCCAGAAGTTCCCCTCAAGTCGGATTAAACGCTCTTCAGGAATACCAATTTCGTTATGCCAAACGTCATACGCCTCTTGATCTTCAGGATGGATCGTAATAGATAAAAGCTCTGGATCAAAGTCCATCCATTTTTTATCCGTTAAGAATTCCCAAGCGAAATGAATAGCTTCTTTTTTGAAGTAATCCCCAATTGAGAAGTTTCCTAGCATTTCGAAAAATGTATGATGTCGAGCCGTTTTACCTACGTTTTCAATATCATTTGTACGAATTGATTTTTGGGCATTTGTAATACGTGGATTTTCTGGAATGATACGACCATCGAAATATGGTTTAAGTGTTGCAACACCTGAGTTAATCCAAAGTAATGATGGGTCATTGATTGGCACAAGTGGTGCTGATGGTTCATGATGATGACTTTTTTCTTTAAAGAATTCTAAATACATGCGACGAATTTCTACTGCTTTCATTTGAAAAGTTCCTCCCTATATGTTTTGTAAAAATCACGAAATGAATCCGCAAATCAATTTTGCCTTGGCGTAAGCTTTCACGCAGATAAACATAAAAAAGCCCCCATCCCCAAAAAAGGGACGAGGACTTGTGATTTGTCTCGCGGTACCACCCTAGTTGTAAGTAAAAGTATACTTACCTCTTTAGCACTTGTAACGTAAGTGAACGGCAGGGATTAACTGCACTCTGGAGTAGCTTTCGGTACTTGCTATTGTGAGGATTTTTTCAGCCAAGAAATCCCTTTCTTTTACACGCACAAATACGTACTTTTTCCATCATCGTTTTTTACAATTTTCTAACGAGAATTATAAAAAAAATATTTCCTTCTGTCAAATTCGCACTATAATTGCTAATCCTAACTAAGCTCACTTTTTATGCTATCGCGAGAAATAATTTTTTTTGTAAAAAACGAAGGTAGACATTCCTGTTAACAAGACCATTACGACGATTACTACCCAAAATGCATTAGATGCATTTTGATAAGGTAGAGGCACATTCATCCCATAAATACTGGCAATTAACATCGGCACCGATATTATGATTGTAAATGAAGCAAGTAATTTAAGTACTTGACTTACGTTGTTTTGAATTACGTTACCATATGCATCCATAATATTATTTAAATTCGTTTGATTAATTTCCGTCACTTCATATGCTTGATCGATTTCAATAAGCACATCGTCTAAAATACTTGCATCATCATCATCTAATTTGATATTACTACCCTGTAATGTTTTTTGCATCGTAAATTTCATCTGTTTAAGTGATGTTACCATGTATATAAGACTTTCATTCAAGTAAAGTAGTGTGTATAGCTCACTATTACAATATGATTTGGCAAGTTCTTTTTCTGCTAATGTGATTTCCCGTTCAATTGTAGCTAAAAAATGAATATATGCCCGAGCTGTTATGCTTAATATATTTAAAGTGTTGCGCGTTTTCAAATGTGTCTCAAAAAGAGTCATCCCGCCATTAAACAAATCTTTCATGAAAGGCAGCTCTCCATTACATATCGTAATCATATGATTTTTTGTGTGAATAATCCCCAGAGGAATAGTTCGATATTTCACGTCTTGAGAAGAACTCTCGACATCTAACTGATCGTACGGGACATGAATAACCATCAAGACCGCTCCGTTGCGCTCTTCAATTCGCGGGCGTTCTTCGATATCAAGTGAATCAGTTAAAAAATCTCTTGAAACGGCAAGAGCTGCCACTACACGTTCAATTTCACTAGATGTTGGCGCTTCAAGATGAAGCCAACTGTTATATCCAATATTTGATGTTTGCTCAAATTTACCTTCGGAATTACTTTTGTATATTAAAAGCATTTTGCAACATCCTTTCTATCTACGGTATTGTATGAAAATATTAGAAACGTAAAAATTTTGTTTTGTAAAATACGTAGACAAGACCTCCACTGACCCCTAGCATTAGTCCAATAACTACTAAAAACATAATTGGCTGATCTTCATAGGGCAATGGAACGTTCATCGAGAACACACTTCCAATTATTGTCGGAATCATTAGCACAAGCGTAAGAGTAGTCAATATTTTCAAAACGCTATTTAAGTTATTGTGAGTAATTGCCGCGTACGCATCCATTAGATTGCTTAAACTAAGACTACGCATTTCCGTTACTTCCGCTGCTTGTTCAAGATCTACTAATGCATTATGCAGCATCTCCTCATCTTCACTATATAGTTTTATATCTTGTCCTTTGGAAAGGTGTAAAAAAACATTGCGCATAGCTCGTAAAGATGTCGAAAAATATACCAAACTTTTATTAATATGAATCAGACCGAACAACTCTCGGTTATTATGCGATTCTTTTAATTCTTGCTGTAATCGTCCAACCTGCGCTTTTATGCGCTTGAGAATATCAAGATACGATTGAGCAATCGCTTCAAATAGTAGCAATGTTATTCGAGTCTTCATATGCGTTTGAAAAGTTCCATACTTTCCTGAAAATATGTCTCTACATAATGGATTGTCTTGTTTTGTGACAATCACCAAATGATCTTTTACATGGATGATGCCGATTGGTATTGTTCGATAAGGAATCTCTTCGTACAAACGCTCCTCATTCATCGCCACGGGGGAATTGAGAATGATGCCCATTGACGAATCATCCTTTTCAATCCGAGGCCGTTCATTGATATCTAAAGAATCACGAATGAAATTTTCCGAAATATTAAGTTTGTTTGAAATTTGAGATATTTCAGCATCTGTCGGATCCACAAGATAAAGCAACGTGTTGTGAACAATATTAGATACCTGCTGTAATTGACCTATTGAATTACTTTGATATATTGTAAGCATCTTTTCTCCTCGCTTTCTCTACTAAAATAGTCGTTTTTTGTAAAACACCCAACCTGTTAACACGCTAATGACTATAGAGAGGGACATAAGTACTAATAATGCGTATTCTTCATCCTGCCTTGGCAACGGGAAATTCATCCCATATATCGTTGCGACCATCGTCGGAAACGTCAAGATAATCGTAAATGCAGTTAAAACTTTCACTACAATACTAAGGTTAATTTCAATCACCGCAGAATATGCGTCCATCATGCTGCTCAAATTTTCATTGTAAATTTTTGATGTATCAAGAGCTTGTTGCATCTCATTAAGAGTGACTTGTAGCCGTTTTTCATCTTCTTTATTCATTTCTAGTACTCTTGAAAATTTCCCCATCATCACAAGATTGACTTTTAGTGCCTTTATGAAATAAACAAGGCTCTTATTAATATTGAGTAAAGTATACACTTCACTGTTCTTGATTGATTTTTGTATTATTTTTTCAGATACAATAACTTTTTGATTAAGATCATCAAGGCATCGTAAACAATAACGAGCCGCAACAAGCAATAACTGTAAAATAAAAGATACGTTTATATGATTATTCTTATCGAGAATTTTGCTAAATTCCTGTAAAATTGGATGACTAACGCGACAAACTATTACAATTACTTCACTTGTTTGAATAATACCGATTGGAATTGTCCTATATGGTATAGTTTCATCATTTGGCATTTTTAAGGGTACATTGACAATCAGCAATGAATTATTTCCACTTTTTTCAATTCTTGATCGTTCATCAATATCAAGGGAGTCACTGATAAAGTCAGTTGGTACTCCAAGGCGATTAGCAACATACTGTATATCCTCTTCTGATGGTTCAATAAGATATACACAGCTACCTTGAACGATCTTAGGCTGTTCTTCCAGTAGCCCTTCTTTGCTTCTTTTATAGATTTTAAGCATTGAATCGTCCTCCTAATCTGCTGAATTAAAACAGATTTAAGTTTTTTACTCCTACTATCTCCATCGGTCGGACTCGGACTCGGACTCTCCATTTTGACCCCCTCCTTTCTAAAAATGAACTCTTTTACCCCTGCTAAAAGGATTTAATCGATATGGCATTATGCAATAAGGATCTTTTTGGAAATTAAAAAACCCTCTAGGAGTCCTAGAGGGTATAAAAAGTGCACAAAAATAAGCAGCACAAAAAAGCACTTTCGATTCCCCCTAGTCGAGTTTTAGCACTATACACCGTAAAGAGACGAATTTATCTCTTAGCCACCTTATGAAAAGCCTTAATCCGGCAATTCCTGTTCTACCCATGGGCATCTTTCGATATTTCTGGGCAGTGGCCTATGTTTGTATAGGAGCCTCACCTAACGAGGTTTTATTTAATTTCACCGCAATCGTAAGCCGTATTTTTTAATTTGTCAAGAGTAAAAAAATATTTTTTAGGTTTTTTTATTACGAATTTCCGCATGAAATGAGAAATAAACAGAGTAGTCTTCAACAAAATTTTTGCGGTTGTTTACGAAGAAATTTTTCTCTATTAAACTATTTCTCTGTTCTTTTAAGCTGTTTATTTCAAGTGAAAAATTGATAAGAAACTTTAGTAAATATTCCGGTAGACTTTGCTCCGCAACGAAAACAGAGCGACAAAAAGCACTTGCCTCTCTCCAATCTCTATGTACTTTCATAGGCACTTTCTTTTTAATCAAGAATAGATTTTTTGTTCAGCAGTTTTAACACAAAAAAACATACACAGACTTAACAACAGTTACAGAAGCTATCGATACAAATTTATTAATTTTTAATTCAAAAAACCACTTCCCTAAGATTGGATTTGAAGTCCTTTGTTAGCATAAAAATAAGCCACATCAACAACGGTTAGGCATATATGTTGTAAAAAAATTTATTGGAACGGAGATTGGATAAGAGGCTAAAGGCATTCCTTCCTGTGGTACGCCTTCGTGGCCAATATCATTTCACCCCAAGCTGCTCATCGTCCCCCCAGACGTTACGGAAATCCTCCCACTTTATGATGATACGTCGAAAATACACTATTCCCCTGATACCATTTTAAGATTTTAATTTTTGAAACAGTTATTGACAACCAAAATTATTCGGAGTACAATTCACCTGAAAACAATAAATCCTCGTTAGGTGAGGCTCCTATGTAAACATAGGCCACTGCCCAGAAATATCGAAAGATACCCATGGGTAGAACAGGAATTGCCGAATTAAGGCTTTTCATAAGGTGGCTAAGAAATGATGTCATTTCTTTACGGTGCATAGTGCTAAAACTCGATTAAGGGGAATCGAACGTACTTTTTTATTTTTTCGTGCGCTTTTCATCCCCTCTAAATCGTTAGAGGGGTTTTTATTTTATTTGACTATAAAAGGGGGAACATGTGATGGATAGTTATTCGATATGGCATTTCATATTTTTAAATAATTCGAATATGGTAAAAGGCAGCGTTTTTGCGTTCAGTCCGCATATGTCCCTTTCTTCAAAAATCCAATTATGAATTTTTTCGCAAATTGGCGTTTACCAAGATAGGTTTATTTGATGTGTACGTCGAACAAGATACATTCTAAGCAAGAAGCTCCCTTTTTACGGGAGCTTTTTTATATTATTTTTATTTTAGTGGCATTCTATAAAAAGAACTGAAGAGGTGATTGACGATGATAATGACAGTAGAAATGATAATCAAGTTAAGCCTAGCTTTACTATTCGGATTATTGATTGGGATTGATAGACAGATTAAACAAAAACAACTTGGCATGAGACCTAGTATGGTCATCTGTATTGCCAGCTGTTTATTAACAATTGTCTCCATAGAAGCATTCGGAAAATTTGGAGGTGCCAATCATCCGAATATGGATCCGATGAGACTTGCTGCGCAGATTGTAAGTGGAGTTGGTTTCATTGGTGCTGGTGTTATTTTACGAAGAAGTAACGAGGTGATTTCTGGTCTTACTTCCGCTGCGCTAATCTGGTCAGCTTCTGCCCTTGGAATTTCTATCGGGGCGGGGTTTTATATAGAGGCAACATGTGCTGTTATCCTTTTGATAGTGGCAGTCAACATTGTGCCCTTTTTCATTAAAACATTAGGTCTATCAACACTTAACCGACAGGATATTTCATTAAAAATTATCGTGGAATCGAATTATCGTATGACAGAATTAATTAAAATGATTAAGCATAGTGGGCAAAATGGATCTTCAAAAAAATATGAATATAAAATTCGGCACTTCAAGCTTAAAGATATTGATAACGATCACCAATTAATTGACTTAGTTCTTTCGGTACCAGAAGATCAATATACGACGGAGATTTATTATTATGTTAAAAAGATTGATCACGTCCTGAGTGTCGAAATTGAGAATTTGTAATAGAAAGGAGCGTCAATAATGATTAGACTACATCAATATAAATATAAAGAAGAGTACACATACTACATGTTGCAATCTTTAAAGTCTGGAAAAAAAGATTCTTTTCGAAAGGATTTTCTAGATTTACACCCTATGGATCAAGCAACATTTTTTATAGAACTTAGTGAGGAAAGACGTTTCACGATTTATTCTTTTTTAACTCCTTGTGAATTTGGAGAAATTTTTAGCGAGCTAGAACCATCTATGCAGAAAAAATGTATTATAGAGCTTGACCGTCGATTTGCAGTGGAGATGTTAAATGAATTACCTCCAGATGACGCCACAGATTTCTTGGGACTACTATCATATAAAGAAGCCGATTTTTATTTGGAACGTATGGAAAAAGATGAAGCCGATGATATTAAGCAATTACTTCAATATAAAAAAGGGTCAGTCGGAGCCTTGATGACAACAGACGTAGTAATAGTTGCAAAAGATGACTTAGTAATTGATGTGTTTGAACGCCTAAAGCATAGTGAAGGAGATGCAGAAACTTTTTATTACTTATATGTAACAGATACCAATAAACAATTGCTTGGAGTCGTATCATTACGAGAGCTAATAATTTCCCCACCAGAGTGTCGAATGGGTGAAATTATGAACTCTGGAATCATTTCAGTGTCTGCCCATACAAATCAGTCCGAGGTAACCCAAATCATACGTAAATATGGTCTTTTAGCAGTCCCTGTTGTAACAGAGAATTATGAACTGCTTGGAATCGTTACTTTTGATGATGCGCTGACTTATCTATAAAGATAGTGATATTTTCACAGCAATTATACTCAATGAGAAGTAATTGTATCAATTATACCTCGGATAAATGCGTCCGGAATCGACTTTGTGCTTAGGTCTGTAAATATTTTTTTGCGCGAAAGCGAAGCGGCAGCGGCAGTTGTTTTTTTGCGCGAGAGCGGAGCAGCAGCGGCAGCGGCAACAACATGACGTTGGTCACTCAGTCGTGTGTTGTTGCTGTCGCTGCGCTTTCGCACAGATAAATTGCCACAGGACGTAGCGTTCATAGACTGAGTTCCTCTATTTCAGCGGATGTTTTTTGTACCGAAAGCGCAGCGGCAGGTACAGATGTTTGGACACCCGCTGAAAGAAGTTAAATTAATTTTAAACAGTTACTTCCTCAAAACTAATTATTATTTTTCAAAAAGTTTTCTACCCGATTAACTAATTCTTCCCTATTATAAGAATTATAAAGCGCGCTGGCTAAACGAACTGGGTCTCCAAAGAAAAAGCGCTCATACAGTGTTTGTCTTGTACCAAAGCTGCTCATCGTTAAATCCCAAGCTAGACGGAATTTTTTGACGCGCTCCTTTCCACCATCCTGAAAAGACTGTAAATAATGCTCAAGGTCGCCGTCATCCGCAGTAAATGCTTTTTCACTTGGAATGGACATTAATCCGCTTGCGCCAAGTAACTGGATAATTTCTGTAAAGGTCGGATATACTTTAGGGAACATCTGAATAGCTACTTGTACTGTTGGGAGATCAGGTCTTATAAAACCAAATTCATCTATTTTTGCTTCTACTTCAGACTTTAACAGTAAGGCCTTCATCGTTTCTAATGTCACGATGATATCCACGACCTTTTGCTGCACATGTTGATATCCGCCGATATTTATCGTATCTACAATTGACTGTACAACACCTAAGACAAATTCTGTTTTGGCAATTTGACGTGTTAGAACTTGATGTAAACCATATGTTTGAAAACCACTTACGTTCAAAAAGTTATTGGCAACTTCCACATTCTCATAATAAAAGACGCGTTCCCACGGCACTACAACATTATCAAACACAACGATTGCATCCATTTCCTCGTAACGACTACTTAATGGATAATCAAAAACCGATTCCCCTCCGACAAATGATTGCCTACATAAAAACTTTAAACCTTTTGTATTACTTGGGATAGAGAAAGCAAAGCCTTTTCCTTCATCAAAACCATTTGTTGATATAACAAGGAGTTCATCTGTAATTCCTCCCTGTGTCGCTAGTAATCTCGCACCTTTAATTACTAACCCTTCGCTCGTTTTATCTACAATTTTAGCAGCAATTGTAACATCTTCATCTTCAAAATAAAACTTTTGACGGTTTACTTGTGGCTCGATAAATGTATGTGTCATCGTCAAATCGTTCTCACGAGCATACTCATAAAATCTTAATAAATGCTGAGAGAAACAATTTGGCTTATCTTTCAAATATTCTGCTACGGATGCTAGAGCCATTAATGTCGTATTCATGTAATCTGGGCTTCTCCCCATAAGGCCATTATTGGATAATGCCCACTCTCGTATTGCATTACGTCTTTTCACGAGATCATCGACTGTCACCGCTTGAAGGAAAGACATACCTACACGCTTATTACTTGTTGGTGAAACATATGTCATCTTTTCAAGCAATGCCTCTTCATTTTGTAAATCAAAAAGCCTTGCCTGACTCTGCATTACTCCCTTAAATGCTGGATGCTCCGACACCTTCCCTGTGACAACTTTCCCATCAATCGAAATATAAGTTTGTAAAGCGTCAATACGGTCAATATATTGTTTTCCTGTAATTACTGGCATACAGTCACCCCTAAACGTTACAAATGTTTTTATACTTGATTAGTATATGATTTTTCCCAATATTAGGTTCCGGATACGCCAACTGTATTATAGCAAACCCTATTTTTTCTTAACTGTATTACTTTTTAAATACAGTTTAAAGCCTGCAATTATTGCACGATTTTTCAGTTACTTTAGATAAAAACGGTTTCAATTAGCACTTTTTTAACGAGTTCAATTTTGCGACATATTCACAAAAAAGTCATTTTCGACTAGTACAGAATTGCTAGATTTTTTGTATATGCAGGTGTAAGATAGCTTCGTAACCAAAACAAAATACATCTTTTTATTAAGGGAGAATATATATGAATAAACAAATCGTCTCGTACGTGGCGGAAATGGAAGCTGCTTTAATGAATAAAATGGAGGATCATAATGAAGAGAATCTTTTATTTTCTATTGCTTCAGATATGATTGCCAAAGAAAAAGATCAATTTAAAAATGTTTGCCAAGCATATGAAGTCGTTAAACATCACCTAGTTGGCATCCATTAAATCAATAATGCCTCGGTATAATTGCGTCCGGAATCAGTTTCAGTGAATGTTTTTTGTACCGAAAACACGCGACAGGTACAGATGTTTGGACACCCGTTGAAAGAAGTTAAAAAAAATCGCACAAAAAACCCGATCAATTCGATTTGATCGGGTTTTTTATTTTACTTCGTGTACGGAAGAACCATTTTTTGGAAATTGTCAAATGTTGTATTTTGATGAGTTGCTAAGCGTTTAATTTGATATACATCATCGTACGGATTGTTATAGCCAACCTTCGTTGAAAATGCCATTGTGAATCCAGCTTCCTTTACAGCATTAATGTTATTCGAATTATATTGCCCAAACGGATAAGCAAAAGCCTTAGCATTCGGAATAATTGCTATACTACGCTGTAAATCCTGAACAACCTCACGGTAAGGGATTAGAAGCATTTTGCCTTTATTTCCTTCTAAAACATGTAAATTGTAAGTGTGTGATTCAAACGCAAAAACATCTTGCATATTTGTTATATCCTGACGTGAAAGGGGCTGTAAATCATTATAATTAAAAATTTGCCCATCTTTCGCACTTTCATTACGGGACGTAATTAAAAATTGTGTAGCTTTAAAGCCATTGTTTTTAAGTACAGGATACGCATATTCACGTGTCGACAATAGACCATCATCAAAAGTCAAAACAATTGAATAGGCAGGCAGTGTAATTTCATTGCGCATGAAACGCCATAATTCATCTACAGTAATGGCTTCGTAGTTTTTACTTTTTAAATACTGCATTTCTTTTGTAAATTGAACATCTGTCACCGTAGTACTTAAATTTTTGAAACGCCCAAGCTCATGCTCTTTTAATATATGATGATACATCATTACAGGGACGCCACGATCAATCGCTACTTTAGAGCTATGGATATAACCTTCACGACCACCAAGTACTGTTACGTACCAAGCTCCCTCTTTCCGCAATATCGGATAGCGGCGATTTGTATCTAGCTTAGCAAATGGTTGTAATGTTGTTGTTTTGGTATCATAAATCTCACTGTTTGCAGAAACAGGGATGAAATACTCATTTTTCATGGCATTGTCCTTACCAACATTTTTATATGAAGGCGTATTTAAAAATTTCATCTTTGATTTTTCTGCATAAACATATGATTTCCCCCAACGAACTTGAACATATGTTGGGTCCATTGAATCTACAACCTCTAGCTGTTGGCCTTTCATTAACGTAGCAATAGCCATCTCTTTATCACGGCGGAAATCATACAGAATTAAGTTTTCTAACGCCTCTATATAGCCATTTTGTTTACTAGGAGGAGTTGTAGTTGGTTTTTCAACAGGCTTTGAGGTATTTGTATTTGTATTTGTTGAATTTTGACCTTTTTCTTTTTCTACAAAATTACTATGTACAAATCCTAAGCGTCCGTTCACAGCAATTCCATACCAATTACCCATTCCGCTATATATAGGGAAGCGAACTCCCTCTGACAATGTAGCAAATTGAACAAGTTTATTGCCAGTATTATCGTAAATCGGTGCAACCTTTGTTGCGACTATATAATCAGTTATTTTAGCAACAGTTGGGACTGTGTTTTTATAAGTTGTTGCTGGAACAACGGTTGTATAACGTTTTTCAACATAACCATAATAACCACCCCAACGGATTTGCCACCAATTGGCTCCATAATCTTTTGTTACTTCAAAAGTTTGCCCTGCTGATAATGTCCCCACCTGCACTAGTGAGCCTGAACGATTATCAAAGACAGTTGCTTCCTCATTCACTTGGATGACAGTATTTTTTGCATATGCTTTTTCTGCAAAAGGTATTAGCATCATGAATAGAAGCAATAATAATAAGCGTTTCACTTTATTCACCTCAAAAAAATTTTTATTATCTTTTACTTCAATCATTAGACGATTTTCCAACCAATAAAAGTTTATAGGTTGAATTAATTTCATAAATCATATTTTCCTTCAGAACCCTTGATACTAAAGGATCACTTATCTAAATAATCATACGGCGAGACACCATCCATTCCAATCAATGGATGGATATATGGTTCTGTTTCTACCGTTAGTTTGAAATCAATGGATTGTTTTTCATTTTTTAATTCTTCGTTTAATGGAATCGTTTCTACTTCTACAATTTCCTCTGCAATTTCCATTGGATTGAGTCTTGCACGTAAAGACGTAAAGCGCTGTAAATCATCCGTACGCTGTAAGCCATCTGCTAGCACATCAGGCTCGCCACATAGAATTAAGAAATTTTTAGCACGCGTAATACCTGTATATAACAAATTACGACGCAGCATCTTAGAATAACCTCGTACAACCGGCATAATAACTGTTTGGAACTCAGAGCCTTGCGATTTATGAATAGAACAACAGTAGGCAAGTGTCAATTGATTAAGATCACTTCGTTGATAAGTTACTTCAATACCGTCGAATGATACAACAAGCAAATCTTGTTTCTCAATTGTTTCCTTTGCCTTAATAATGCTAATTACCTCACCCATATCACCATTAAAAACGTTGCTTTCTGGTTGATTGACAAGCTGTAAAACTTTGTCCTTTATGCGATATGTGACATCACCAAAAACGAGCTCTTTTCTAGTACCAGTATCGTTTGGATTAATAAGTTCTTGAATCATTTTATTTAAATTATCTATTCCCGCTGGACCTTTGTACATGGGTGCTAACACTTGGATATTACGAATTTCTTGACCTTTCACAACCGCACTTTTCACAACCTGTGTGACAACGCTTGCTACCTGATCTGAGGAGGCTTTTATAAATGAACGGTCAGTTGTTTTTAATGTTAGGTCATTTGTGATATTACCACGTTTAATTTGATGAGCAAGTTCAATAATTGTTGAGCCTTCAGCTTGTCGATAAACATCTGTCAATTCCACAGTAGGTATTTGCCCAGAAGCCAACAAATCTTTTAACACCTGTCCTGGTCCTACTGGTGGAAGTTGATCTTGATCTCCTACAAAAACGACTTGTACATCCTCATGTAAGGATTTTAATAGTTGATGCGCGAGCCAAGTATCGACCATCGACATTTCGTCTACAATAATGAGTTTCCCTGTTACCTCACGCTCAGTTTCTTCCTCTTTTTCCTGACCTGTAAAGCCTAGCAATCGATGAATTGTCATTGCTGGAAGTTCTGTCGATTCCGAGAGGCGCTTGGCAGCACGTCCTGTTGGAGCACATAAAATAATCGGAAAGGGTTCTTCTTTTTGTGCATATTCCTTCGGGTTCAATGATAGTCCGTGTAGCTTTGCATACACTTCTACTACACCCCGAACAACAGTTGTTTTACCTGTCCCAGGTCCACCAGTTAAAATCATAACGGCGGAATTTAGTGCTTGTTCAATCGCATTCGCTTGCGTTTCAGCATATGTGACATTAAGAAACTCTTCTGTTTCACCAATCACTTTTCGTATTTCGTCCTTACTAAAATGTTCAGCCTTATTGTTACGTTCGATTAAAGCTAATATTTTTGATGCAATTCCTACTTCTGAAAAATATAGGGATGGTAAATATAGTCTTGTTTCTTCCCCACAAATTTTACTTTCCTCGCGCAATTCGATGCAAGCTTTAGAAATGATTTCAAAGGGAATTTCCTCTCGTTGGCTTTGCTCAAGCATATCTTTTACTAGTGGTAAAACATTTTCTGCATCTAAATACACATGACCATCCGATAAAGCTGCTGTATTTAGAGTATGTAAAATCGCCGCCTTAATACGGTCTGGATGATTGCCAGTAATCCCTAATTTTGCACCTAGCTCGTCTGCACGAAAGAAACCAACACCCTCTACATCTTCAATCAGACGGTATGGATTTTCAGTTAATAATTCAACGGCCTCTGTTCGATATGTTTGGTAAATTTTCATGCCGAGCTGTGGTCCGAAACCCCATTCATTAAGTTGAATCATCACTCGTTCTAAGCCTAAATTTTGTTCAATTGTACGATGGATAACCTCTTTTTTTTCAGCAGATAAACGAGGCACAGCATCAAGAGCATTTGGGTCCTCTAAAATAAGACGCAACGCATTTGCTCCTAATTTCTCTACGATTGTTTCAGCAGTTTTTTTTCCGATTCCAACAAACAAATCACTCGATAAGTAATGAATAATTCCTTGCTCTGTTGCTGGCACTTCCTTGGTAAATGTCTCAATTTGAAATTGCACACCATATTTTGGATGCTGTTTCAATACACCAGTAAAACGATATTGTTCATCCATCTGTAACGGCGGAAAATATCCAACAACTATTATTTCCTTATCTTCGTACTGTAAGTTGGTCTCTTGAATTTTCACACGAACTATCGAATACATATTTTGTGCATTATGGAAGATAGAGACAATCGGGCGTCCGAGTATAAAAAATTTATTTAGTTCAAATAAATCAAGGTTCTCTGCCATTCTCGGTTCGTCCTTTCGTGTTCATTTCAACCATTATATTTTACCACACCATAATGTGTAAAATCGCTTAAAAAGAGAATTCAATAAATTTTATTCCATTTTAATCAATTATGCCTATGTATAATTCCGTGACATCCGCCAGAGGCTTTAGGCCAACAAATATTTTTTGTGCGAAAGCGTAGCGACAACAACAACAACAACAACAACAACACGATATTGCTCACTTAGGTATTTTCACAAGATGTGAAGTTCTAAACCTGAGTTCATCTATTTCAACGAGGCAACACCAGCTGTAAAGAGATTAAAACCCGTATTTCACCACTTATAGAGGTGGGAGACTTCTGTTAGCAGACATCGCTACAAGAATATTTGTAACAGCCGTTTCACTTTTCGCTACAGTAAACATTTGTAGCTGTCGCGTTGCTTTTGCTACATAAAATAATTGCTGAAAGAAGTTGAAATTAGTGTGATAAATAACATTTCACGGTTTTTATCAACCTTTCCATGCTATGATAAAGGTGAATTTGTCGCACGGAAGGATTGTGAAACTATTGGAATTTAGACCTTGCATTGATTTACACGATGGCAAAGTAAAACAAATTGTTGGCAGCACACTAGGTCATAAAAATCAAGAAGTTATCGAGAACTTTATTTCAAATCATGACTCTAGTTATTATGCAAAAATGTTTGCCCATGATCAATTAACAGGTGGTCACGTCATTATGCTAGGTGATGGAAACGAAGAAGCCGCATTAGCAGCATTAGCAGCATATCCTCAAGGGTTGCAGGTTGGTGGCGGCATCACCACGGAAAATGCAAAAAAGTATATTGATGCGGGAGCTACCCATGTTATTGTCACATCATTTATTTTCTATGATGGCAAGCTCCATTTAGATCGACTAAAGCAACTAGTACAGATTATTGGTAAACAACATCTTGTCATCGATTTAAGCTGCCGTCTGCGCGATGGAAAATGGTTTGTTGTTACTGATAAATGGACAAAGTTTAGTGATTTTGAAGTAAATGCTGAGTCTATTGCATTTATCGAAAATTTCTGTGATGAACTACTTATTCACGCTGTTGATGTGGAAGGAAAAAAAGGTGGTATGCAGGAAAGCTTAGTGCATGATTTAGCCACTTGGACAACAATTCCAACAACATATGCTGGCGGAGTTCGTTCTTTGAACGACTTGAAGAATTTTAAAAAAATCGCAAATGGTAAACTTCATGTTACAATCGGTAGCGCTCTTTCAATTTTCGGTGGAGATTTACCTTATACAGACGTGGTGAATTATTGCAAAAAAGGCGGGTTATTGTGAAGTTAATATATAAGGATTATGTTTTTCCTTTTCAAGAAACAAATTTAGAACGGATTATAGATGGCAAATATTTTAAGGTAAATACAAAAGACAACTCTCTTTCGTTGCATATACAGCTAGATGATGAACAAATGCTACTTGAGTTTTCAAAATCTTTAAAGACAACATGCGGCTTCTTATGTGATCAAGAAACAGAGCCTTATATTGGTATTTATGTCGATTTACAAATATTTGTTGATGAATTTAATAAACGATACAACTTAAATGCCGAAATTGTCGTTTAATTACTAAGGGGACTCGACACCCCTTTTTTTATTTTTACAAAATAAATTTATGAAACAAGAATATTATACATAGATTCGGAGCCCTTATTTCTATTTAGTAGCTATTTTTGTTAAGCTAATATTGAATATTAAATAATTTAGTTACTACTAAAAGAAAGGATTTTATGAAGTATGAAAAATGAACTTGAAGCAACTACTATACAAACTTTACAAACAGAATTAACACGCTTCTTTTTAGTCTATAAATTTGCCTTGCAGGAAATTGAAACGAAAATAACTATTTTACAAGAAGAGTTTAAGCTAATCCATGAATATAACCCGATAGAGCATTTATCCACTCGCGTAAAATCACCGAAAAGTATATTATTAAAGGTCAAGAAAAAGAACCTTGAGCCATCTATTGAAGCGATTCGTGAAGATATTCGTGATATTGCAGGTGTTCGAATCACTTGCTCCTTTGTTGAAGATATATATAAAGTGAGTGCGATGCTGCAGGCACAGAATGATATTGAAGTTGTGGATGTAAAGGATTATATTGCATATCCAAAGGGAAATGGCTATCAAAGCTTGCATCTTATTATAAAAATTCCTATTTTTATGTCCGATCGTATGGAGAAGGTATATGTCGAAATTCAAATTCGTACAATTGCAATGGATTTCTGGGCCAGCCTTGAACATAAAATCTATTATAAATACAACAAGGAAGTACCTGAACATATCCGTTTTGAATTGAAGGAGGCTGCTATTCAAGTAGCTGAGCTGGATCGAAAAATGGAGCGGCTTAATAAAGAAATCAATATTTTAAAAGCGAACGAAACAGAATCATCAATTTTAGAAACTACTCCAATTGCACATTTAGCACAATATATATATCAACTACCATTTGATAATCCTTCAGATGATGATGAAGACTAAAATAACTAAGGATGCTGAACTAGTTTCGGCATCCTTTTAGTTTGTTGAAATCCTATTATGTAAATGAATAGTATTACTCTTCGGCACAACGAGGGGTTGATTTCCGTTCCGGCTGGGCGCTTTGTTGTTGCTGTCGCTACGCTTTCGCACAGATAAAACAATTGCTGACGCTTCGCTTTCGCACAGAGCAGAGCTTCAGAGCTTCCTGGGGGCGTCCGATGAGCCCGCTTCGCTTCGCTCCAGGGTCTCGGGCCAACAGATGTCTTTTGCGCGAAAGCGTAGTGCTAACGAAGCGTCAGCAGCACCAATGTTGGTCACGAAGGCGTTATCACAGGACGTGATGGTTTTAGCCTTCGTTCCTCTATTACTGATCCCCAAGGAGTCGCCCAGCCTCCACTCCAATCAACCAATTCACCTAGCATGTATTATTTAGCATAGGATGTTATTTATAATAATAATACTTTTGCTGAGGAGTTGTTGATTTTTCACGGAGAGTGGCGACTCCTGCGGGATGAGCTTGCGCTGAAAGCCCCGTAGGAACGTAGTGACGAGGAGATTGAAGCCAAGCCCGCGGAAAGCGCCAACTCGGAGTGAAAATAAACCTTTGCTTATTGATACACTTTAATATATTTTTGTTCTCTTGTAGACAATTTGAAAGGATGCCAACATAATTTTGGCATCCTTTCCGTGTTTGTGAGCTTTTATATTATTTTAGTTAAATCGCTGAGCAATCATATCATAAATATAACGTGCTTGGTCGTATTCTGGCTGTAATGTAAAGGCTTGTTTTAGGTGGTACATAGCATCTTCTGTTTGTTCAGTTGATACCGCATATAGTACACCTAAATTATAATGTGCATCTGCGTTATTCCAGTCCTGTTCGATCAAATAGTCTAATTCCTTTTTACCTTCTTCGAACATTTCTAGCGCACATAGCACGATGGCATATGCTAGACGAATTTGTGCGTCTTCTGGTGCAAGCTCTGTAGCTCGTTGTAAATATGGCAGTGCAAGCTTCGGATTTTCCATTCGCTCAAAACATTTGCCCATCATATAATACACATCTGCGCCTTCAATTTTATGTTTTAGTGCTTGCTCATAAAGCTTTGCTGCTTCCGCATATCGTTCTGCATTATAATATAAATTTGCTAAACCATAATAAGCAGTTGCCGCCGTTTCATCAACTGTGATTGCTTTTTGAAAAAAACGCTCTGCACGTTCAGTATCCTCTAAGACCGCTAAAAGATTTCCGAAGTTCACATAACCAATTGGGTTTTCAGGCTCTGCTTCAATTGCTTGTGTGAAAAGTTGTGCAGCATCCTCGTAGCGCTTTTCTTGAAACGCTTGAATGCCCTGCTCGTTAAAATCCATTGTTTTTCCTCATCTCTATGTAGCGAAAGACTGCCTAAACTCTATACGCTTTAGGAAAGAGTATGAGCAATCTTTTCGCAAATCAACCTACATATGTTAGTTTTTCATTATTTTTAAAGACTTCGTCGATTGTACCGCCACCTAAACATTCTTCACCGTCGTATAGTACCACAGCTTGTCCAGGTGTAATCGCACGTACTGGCTCAGCAAACGTAATATGTGTACGTCCATCCTCTAAAATTTCCACTTCTACTGGTGTATCTGTTTGACGATAACGGAATTTTGCTGTGCATGAAAATTTCCCGGGCAATTTTTTTGTCGAAGTATAGCTCATTTTCACAGCAGTCAGTGAAGTTGAAAATAGCGAATCATTATTGAAGCCTTGTCCAACTAGTAACACATTGCGCTCTAAATCTTTCCCTAACACGAACCAAGGTTCACCGTCGCCACCAATTCCAAGACCATGACGTTGACCAAGGGTATAGTACATTAATCCGTCATGTTGACCCATTACAACACCATCCATTGTCTCCATCTTACCAGGTTGCGCCGGTAAATATTGACTTAAAAATTCTTTGAAATTACGCTCTCCAATAAAGCAAATTCCTGTTGAATCTTTTTTCTTTGCTGTAGCTAACCCAGCTTCCTCCGCAATTTTACGGACTTCTTTTTTCTCAATATGTCCAATTGGGAACATTACATGCGACAATTGTTCCTGTGATAATTGGTTTAAGAAATAAGTTTGATCTTTATTATTGTCAATGCCTCGAAGCATTTTAACTTCGCCATCGCTACTACGATCAACTCGAGCATAGTGACCTGTCGCTAAATAATCAGCTCCAAGATCCATCGCATGCTCTAAAAACGCTTTAAATTTAATTTCCTTATTACACATAACATCAGGATTTGGCGTACGTCCTGCTTTATACTCTTCTAAAAAGTATGTGAAAACCTTATCCCAATATTGCTTTTCAAAATTCACTGCATAGTATGGAATCCCGATTTGATTACATACTTTAATCACATCATCATAGTCTTCTGTAGCTGTACAAACGCCATTTTCGTCTGTATCATCCCAGTTTTTCATAAATATCCCGATTACTTCATATCCTTGTTGTTTTAGCAAATATGCAGCAACCGAAGAATCTACCCCACCCGACATGCCGACTACAACACGAATTTGTGAGGGGTCACGTGTTTCTTTCATATTGGTCACCTTTTCTTTTATTCAAATTCCATTAAATGTATATTTTTAACAATTATTTTTTTGCCAGTCTTTTTACAATCGCCGCTGTTTTTTCAGCTGCATGTTGTACATCATCTTCTGTTAAACCTTGACCGAAGCTAAAGCGGATCGAGTTACGTAATTCTTCTGCCTCTTGTCCAAACATCGCAACTAAAACGTGTGATGGGTCAATGGAACCAGCAGTACAAGCAGAACCACTCGATACACAAATACCCGCCATATCAAGATTTACTAGGAATGACTCTACTTCCATACCAGAAAAACTTACATTTAAAACGTGTGGGAGCGTATTGTCTAAATCTCCATTCATATGAAAAGCTAGATTTTCTTTCGTGAAAACATCCAGCATAATTTGCTTAAAGCGATTGTATAGCACGCGCTTTTCTTCTCGCAACTCATTTGCAATTTGCACTGCAGTCGCAAAACCAATCACTGCAGGAACATTTTCAGTACCTGCACGACGTTTTTTCTCGTGTGCTCCCCCTAATGCATAACTAGTGAATGGTGTTCCTGTTTTTTGGTATAGGAAACCAATACCTTTAGGACCATTAATCTTATGTGCAGAAACACTTAGTAAATCAACATGTAGATCAGTAACATTAATTGACTCTAAACCATATGCCTGAACAGCATCTGTATGAAAAATAGCCTTATGTTCACGTAACAAGTCACCAATTTCAGCAATCGGTTGAATCGAACCAACTTCATTATTGCCGTACATAATCGTTACTAAAATTGTATCCTCTCTTAATGCATTTCGCACATCTTCTACAGAAACACGTCCATTCCCATCAACTGGCAAATATGTCACATCAAAGCCATCTCGCTCAAGCTTTTCACAAGTATGTAACACCGCGTGATGTTCAATTTGTGTGGTAATGATATGCTTCCCTTCAGCAGCCCGTGCATAAACAGTGCCAAAAATAGCCGTATTATCCGCCTCTGTTCCACCACTTGTTATAATAATTTCTCCAGGTTGAGCACCAATTGATTGGGCAAGTATTTCACGTGCATTATCTAAATATTTACGTGCCTCTCGACCTATCCCATGAATACTTGATGCATTCCCATAAACCTGTTGCATTGCTGTAGTCATAGCGTCTATTACTTTGTCATTCATTGGTGATGACGCTGCATGATCGAGATAAATATATGAATTCATGTTGAAAACTCCTTTGTACGAAAAGCGCTAAAGACTCATCTCCCTTCCTCAGGGTAGAGAGATGTGCTTTAGCCTAATTTTAAATATAGAACATATAGCCTTCCGCTACATTTTCCTCAGTATATTGAGCTAAATCCTCAATTGTCGTTGTATCTAATACATTTTTCACAGCATCACGAATACGGAGCCATAACTCTCGCTGAGGTGCCTCTTCATTTTCAATACCTTCTACAGGTTGAATTGGACCCTCTAACACGCTAATAACATTAGCTGCTGAAATTTCACTTGGTGGATTTGCTAGCATATACCCACCATATGCACCGCGTACACTTTTCACTAAGCCTGAATTACGTAATGGTGATACTAACTGCTCTAAGTATGCCTCAGAAAGATCCTTTTCAGCAGCAATTTTGCGTAGCGGAATAGGTCCTTCTCCATAATGCTTTGCTAATTCAATCATAATCGTTAGACCATAACGGCCCTTTGTAGAAATTTTCATTTTATCACCCTCAAATAGTCTAGTCAAAAATACTACCAACAGTATATCATAATCTCCTCTCGAAGAACTCGGAAATACTCTCGGAAGGTTATGATATACTATTAATTGCGCTTTAGTATAGTTAGGCAAAATATTGTGTAACGCTTCATTCTAAGCACAAAAAATCATTGAAAACAGTTGAAAGGGGGAATTTTTAATGCATAATGAACCACTCGCTTTTCGCATGCGTCCTTTAACCCTTGATGAAATTGTAGGACACCAAGATTTTATCGGTCCTAACACCGCTCTTTATAAAATGATTCAAAATGAACATGTTCCATCCATGCTGCTATACGGTGAGCCAGGTATCGGCAAAACGTCAATAGCGAATGCCATATCAGGAAGCTCGAAGCTCCCCTTTTTCGCACTTAATGCTACTCGTGCTGGTAAAAAGGACGTCGAGGATATTGTACAGGAAGCTAGAATCTCAGGAAAAGTCCTTCTTTTTTTGGATGAGATTCATCGTTTTAATAAATTACAGCAGGATGCTTTGTTGCCACATGTTGAAAACGGCTCCATCGTGTTAATTGGAGCTACAACGGAAAATCCGTACCATGATGTCAATCCCGCTATCCGCTCACGTTGTGGAGAAATATATCAACTAAAACGTTTAACGAAAGAAAATATAATCGAGCTTATAAAAAAAGCACTTTCTGATGAAAGGCGCGGGCTTGGTAAATATCACTTTGTATTAACAGATCATCAAATTAATCAAATTGCTGAAGCAGCTAATGGTGACGCACGGAAGGCATTAACTTTGCTTGAATCAATTTATTATGCTAGTGATGAAGTAGACGGTCAAACAATCGCTGCTGATCATATCATTGAGCATCTTGTAGGCAGAATTGGCGTTTATGGTGATAAAAAAGGATCCAATTTTTATAATTTGCTATCTGCATTACAAAAATCAGTTCGTGGAAGTGATACGAATGCAGCAATGTATTATTTAGCTCATTTATTGGAAACAGGTGATTTAGTAGCTGTTAGTCGACGCTTACTTGTCATGGCTTATGAAGATATAGGCCTTGCCAACCCTGAAGTAGGACCGCATATGCTTGCGGCTGTGCAAGCGGCAGAGCGTTTAGGGCTACCAGAGGCGCGTATTCCGCTTGCAAGTGCTGTTATTGAAATGTGCCTTGCATCCAAATCTAATTCTGCAATTGGTGCGATTGATGCCGCCATTGCCAGCATTCATGCGGGAAAAACAGGCGATATTCCACATCATCTACGCGATGCTCACTATGAAGGGGCAAAAGATTTAGGTCATGTAGGCTATCAATATCCCCACAATAGCCCTATCGGAACATTTGGTGGATGGGTAGACCAGCAATATTTACCGGATGAGCTTGTAGGCACAGAATATTATAAACCTGTTATTGCGGGTGAAGAAAAACGAATGGCAGGAATCTATGAAAAGCTTAAATCTTTTCATAAGGATAAAAAGTAATAAGGTTACTGAAAAACATATAATAATGTTTTTCATGAAAATAGGGCACTTCAATCGCACTTCAATTTTAACAAGAAGCGCCTTATTTTTTTATCTTATTACTTTCTCTAAAAAAACAGGACAGACTGCTAAACAATCATCCTGTAAAGATTGCCTTATTTGTTGTATAGCGTGTTTTGTAAAATTGGTTAAATGCATCTTCTACATTTTTCATCGATGGCAGTCTCGTCGTTTCTTTCTCCTTTTTGTCCTTTTCGATATCATGTAAATAATGAAGAAAATTGTAGGTTTGATAAAGTAGACTAGCAAATTCCTGGGTGTTCTCCCGTACTTCAGAACGTATTGCTTTTACAGCAATTGCTTGACCAATTGATTGCTCCCTTGATGGAGAGGATTGATCATCTATATTATCTTCAGTCGTTCTATATAATAATTTTAATGACTCATAAACTTCCTTGTTATCACTAAAACGTTCCTTTATCCACCGTAAGACAAATTGTAATAGGACAATGGCATAAATAAGTGACAAACACTCATCTCCAAAAGATTTTTTCGACAAACGTTTAAAGGAATCGTCTTGTGTCACAAGTTCGAATATGATTAAACGAATTGGATACAGGAGCGCATGTCCACTGTTGATATATAATTTTTCTCGATCTTTATACATAGCGAACCAGAAATCCCTTACTAATGAGATAGATTTTCTTGTCGAGAGGGCTAATTGGCATTGGGTAAGCTCATGTTCAGGTGTTTCTTGTATTAACTGTCGAAATAGAAGTTCCCCATCCTCACTTACTAATAAGAGCGGTTTTTCTAATTTCGCCAAATCGATTTCGATACCGTTTACTAACATTGAACGGCCCCTTTCCTATAAATTCATACAGCATGGAATAAACCTTCATCACCACCATAACGTATGGTTAATTTCCGTTACTATTGATACTGAGCCATAAAGCTTGCAAATAGATTTGCAATTTTTAACTATATTTCGACAAAAATTTATAAATACCTTTTAAGAAAAAAGTCCTTTTTTTATTTTCGCACAACAAAATTTTAACACTACAATAACGGACTTCACGGTCTTCTCACTATAATCTATTAACATTCACAAAAAAATCTGCAATACTTTAAGATCTTGAAACCCAATCACCCTCACAAAGCAGAGTACTGTAAGGATTGGTGGATCAACCTCAAAAAGTAAGCAGATTCTAGTTGTTATATTATTTTTAAAAAATGATTCAATCACTCTTAAATTATTTCGTCATTTCATTATCAACAAATACTTTAAATTGTTGTAAGCATTGTTTGATTGAACCTTTTTGTTCAAGCACCGCATTTCGTAATGATGATGTTTTCTCTTCATCCCCTACTACTTCACGATAAAGTGCAAAAATTGCTGCTAATAATTGTTCATTCTCTTCCTGGTCAATGCTAGGTAAAGAATAGGCAGCAATCGTTAATAATTGCTCAACTTTTTCAGGTGTTTTTTGTAACTCATTGGTTGAATAATACGTTGATGCCGCTAAAAAGTAACACAGCTTTGCACAGCAATCTATAAACAAATGCCAATATGTATTGGCACTTGGTAATTCACCCGCTCTATTGTCTAAATACTCTTTATAAAATGTTGTAGCTTGTGTATATAAAGGATTTAGTTCTCTCATAGCCTTTGGATAATTATTAGATGTATCCAAATAGTCAAATACAATATCATTCATTTTCTCTTGAAGTTTTACAATGTCTAAATGATCACGAATTACTTGAATTTCCATTTTCCCACTCTCCCATGTTGTCATTTGTTTTCTAAACGTCATTCCTACTCCCCTAGGCAGTCCTGCACATCCAAACAAACTTTTTTATTATCTATTGGAATTATTAAAATTATAGCAATAAACCAAATAGAGAAGTGGGTACATGAAAAAAATAAGGCAATTTAGTGAATTAATAGCATTTTTAGCACCTTATGCGAACAATTTTGGTAGAATTATATTCTTTGTACATAATCAGCAAATAAAGATTGCTCTTTCGTTCGATCAACTATTTCTATAATACTTCCTTGAGCATATTTTTTTATTCTTTTTTGTGGCATATAAAAATAGGCAGTATTTGTAATTAACCACTCGCTAAGCGTTAATTCATTACCTGGCTGTTGATTTGTCAATATACGTTTATGTCGAAGTATATCCGCCATTTTATAAAAACCATCTGATAGCTCGTAGGCCGAAACATCAAAATTAAAAATAGGGCTAACAACTTGTCCAACATCAAAAATGTGAATTGTTTGCCCTTCTTCATCAATAGCTAATTCTACTGTACTAATTTCATCGAATAGATTTAAGCCTCTATATTCCATTTGATAGATTTGCCCCATAATAAAACGCCTCCTTTTGTAGGTTCTACAGCAAATGTTGGAGGAGTCGTAATATAAAGCCGTCCAAACATCTCAAATTGTATAGATACCCTAGCAAATATCGTAGATCCCTTTTTTTACAACGCTCCTATTGTAGCATAGAAAAAGCAGCTGTCTTCAATTGAGACAGCTACTTCCATAAAATGGCCCATCACCATTACTAAGGGTGATTTCGTTCCACTTTTATTTTATCGAGAAATTATTTGAGTTTATCGATAGATATTGTTAATTTATCGATGAAAGTTTTGAATTTATAGACTAACTTTTTATATTTATCGACATAACAGATTTTTCGAGGTTGTATTAACCTTGTACACGTGTAATTTTTACATCTTTTAAGATTGTATTCACTACCCAGCTGGCAGCGATTAAGCCTGCCACTGAGGGAACAAAGGCATTGGAAGATGGAGGCATTTTTGCTTTACGGATAGCTGCATCCGGTTTTCCGACATGCTCTACAACATCTGGACGAACAACAATAGGACTCTCATCTGAGAACACAACCGTTACTCCTTTATGAATACCATCCTTACGTAATTTTGTACGGATTACTTTAGCCAATGGGTCCGTATGCGTTTTAGAAATATCTGCAATTTTGAACCGTGTTGGATCCATTTTATTGGCTGCACCCATGCTAGATATCATTGGAATTTTACGCTTTAAACATTCCTTCATAATATGAATTTTATACATCACTGTATCACTTGCATCAATGACATAATCTATGCCTTGCGCGAAAAATTCCTCATATGTTTCCTCTGTGTAAAACATATGCATATCGATTACTTCACATTCTGGATTAATATCAGCAATACGCTCTTTCATGACACCTGACTTAGATTGTCCGACCGTTGAAAGATAGGCAACTAATTGACGATTCACATTCGTAATATCAACATTATCCTTATCTACCAAAATAATGCGGCCAATACCACTTCGCGCACATGCCTCAGCTGCAAATGAACCTACACCGCCTACACCAAGAATGGCTACCGTTGTATTTTTTAATTTTTCGAGTCCCTCTGTTCCTATTGCGAGCTCATTACGTGAAAATTGATGTAACATCCTTACACTCTCCGTCTATTGAATTTTTAGCACGCTTTAATGGGCAGTAATTTACATTGCCCGTTAAAGCCCGATTGGTGATCAGCGTTGGATAAAGCACCCAGCTAATCACTTTATTAGTAAACCTAGTTAAATACTAAGATAAAATCAAACTTATCTTACATTTTATCACGATATTCATCAAGTAAAAATTATAACTAAAAAAATTAAGTATTCCTAAT
Organism: Lysinibacillus sp. NPDC093216; assembly: GCF_050280325.1. NCBI lineage: Bacteria > Bacillati > Bacillota > Bacilli > Caryophanales > Bacillaceae > Lysinibacillus > Lysinibacillus sp. NPDC093216. The sequence continues at coordinate 88,743 of NZ_JBNNVB010000004.1, forward strand.
CAAATACTTTTTAAGTATGTAAAGTTTGAATTGAGCCCATAAAAATCTATAAAAAATTTAGGCAATTGAATAAATCATAATCCAATTGCCTTTAGTCTCATCACTATAATTCCTGTTCATAATTTTCGGAGAAACATTCCACAAAATCTGAGCCGAGCTGAGCGTTTATTTGCTTGAAAGCTGCAATTACCGCCCCGCCGATTGGTTGTAAAACTGGTGCCATAAATTGCAATGGTATCTCGTCAGCCTGTGCGAATTGCTGTAATTTCGGTAAAAAATATGCTTCATTATTAAAAACGCCACCCACTAATACAACAAGTACTTTCCCTTCCTCCCAAGTCATATGAGCGTAACATGCTTTAATCGCCACATAATATTTCTTACTTGCATCCTCAATGATTTTAATAGCAACAGGATCACCTTTTTCTGCCACGTCAAAAACATATTTACTTAACGGTGCAATCACTGTCCGAGGATGCTCTTCTCCATATATAGGCTCTATTAATTGTGGTACATTTTCTACAGAAAAATAACGTAATACTACATCTGTCAATGCTGTTGGGTCTCCTCGCCCATCATAGCTTTGAAAAATAGCCTTCAGCACTTGAACACCTAAATCATAGCCACTGCCTTCATCATCAAAAAGATAACCCCAGCCGCCAACTCTATGAAAATGTTGCTCACGATCGTAGCCCATCGTAATAGCGCCTGTCCCTGCAATTTGCACAATACCAGCCTGCCCAAGTGTGCCTGCATAAAGTGCAATTAGAGCATCATTATCAACAATCACAGGTGCTGTTTTAGGAACGTATTGACGTACTATCGATTCTACAACTTCCTCTGCCTGTAGCTCCTTAACTCCAGCCATGCCAGCAAAACAACTATCTATAGCTGCAAATACTTGCAGATTTTGTTGTTGCAAATTTTGTAGTATATCATGAATCGTTGACTTAAAAAATTGAATACCCATAGCTGTTGGGTTACTGCGAGTCGTTACTACTTTAGCATAAACATTGCCCAGTTCATCACAAATCACTGCTGACGTTTTCGTTCCCCCACCGTCAATCGCTAATACATACATATCTTTACTCCTTTCATCTAGATTTTGCCTTAGCTTGGCTGTCGCTATAGCAATCACTTGGAGCTGCCGCTTCGCTTTCGCTCAGAAAATATCTGCTTACTAAAGATAAAAAGGGATTAAGCACTATCTACTAATGGCTTAATCCCTTCTTCTGTAATCATTTCGTAAAGCCAAATGATGCCCAAGGCTGAATATGTGCTAATAAAAATTGCTCTTCTACTACTACTCTTGCCACAACATTTGTTGATCCGGCATTCGGCATCTCCTTTAAAACAATTTGGAGCTCACCTTTATAACGTACATCTAAATTATTATCGATTGTCACATCGCCCAATGTTAATGGGTGGCTATCATGTACAGGGAAGTCACCATTTTTATATTTAACACGAGATTGCGTACTACGGATCACATAATCCGAAACATCGCCACGATTAAAATGTGGCTCCTTAAAAAGGATGACTTCTTCTAAAATAGACGTTTCAATAGACTGCTCAACTTTCAGCTCTAGCTTATGGCGATTTAATTGACCTAACGCACGTATTTCTTCCTCAGAAGCATACATATTGCCGATAATGCAATCATCTATTAAACCAGTGTGCCATAAATCCTTTGCTTGCACAGTAATTGGCAGATGACGATGCTCTTCTAATGTAGGTAATCCATGCTCGGTTTCTTCCCAAGGTCCGAACATAGCATGCTGTGATGAAATCATGGCTGCTGTACGAATATGATTTGCTTTAAATTGTTGAGATGTTTGTAAAAAATGTTGACGTGATAAACCTGTGAAACGTCTCGGATAAAAATTATGGCAGCCAATAATATTATCTTTATTCGGTTGATAGGATAATATATTTTCTACATATTTAGTACCGTTACTAATATTTAATTCTATTTTTAAATTACTTGCATCGAGCGACATAAACGCTTCTTCCTGACCAGAAAAGCCCATATCTAAGCGCAATGCCGCTAAATGATAATGCTCCTTAAAGTAACCGATATCTTTATACGTTAAGTCTAAATCTTCAAAAACAGCTGGGGCAATATCAGCTGAAATTTCAAAGTCAAGCTGCTGCGCAAATTTATTGATTTGTTGTAATTTTTGTCGTTCCTGATCATTATTTAATGACATAAGACATGTAAATATTCGATCAAAACCATTGTCATGAGCGAGCTGAACATATCGCTTCATATCGTCTAGTGTACTATGCTGAGGATATAGTGAAATCCCTAATCTTTTCAATTTAAATACCTCCGTTAGCTCACAATTACACTTCTACTTTTTGACTCTCTAATTTTGTAACATGCTGATCTTTTTGAGACTCTGCTTCAGCAGCCCGTAGTTCATTCTGCTTTGCCATGCGGTTTGCCATTGATAAGAATGGTAGGTAAATACATATCGCAACTACGATTAAGACGATACTGAGCACAGCACCACGCCATGATTGCGTTACCAAGAGACCATTAAGTATTGGAGGCGTATTCCATGGAACTGCAATCGTTGCTGCAGGTACTAATCCCCATTTCGTTGCAAAAAAGGCGATTGTGACATTAACCATTGGCGTTAAGATAAAAGGCATAAATAAAATCGGATTAAGCACAATTGGTAAACCGAACAGTAACGGTTCATTAATGTTAAATAGTCCTGGCGCTGCTGATAGCTTACCGACCGTATTATACTGCTTATTCTTTCTTGCAATGATGAATATAGCAATAATTAAGGCAATTGTTGTACCTGAACCACCCATATTGATAAAAGCATCAAAGAATGGTTTATTAATGATATAAGGCGCAGCTTTTCCAGCTGAAATAGCTGCAACGTTAGCATCTATTGCTTGTAAGTTAATAGATTGCATAAATGGCTCAATAATATTTGCACCATGAATACCGAAAGACCATAAGAAGGTTGGAATAAACGCTAAAATAAGACCTGCTACCCATGTATTTGTTAATCCCATAAACGGCTCTTGAATCGATGAATAAAACGTTCCAATAATATCTGGAATATTAAATCCGGCTGAAACGATTGTACGTACTAATGCTAGTAAGCCAATCGTAATAATCGCTGGTAGTAATGCAGCAAATGATTTTGAAACAGCAGCTGGCACACCAGCTGGCATTTTAATTAACAGCTTAGGGTTCCCAGATAAACGTGAGAATATTTCTGCAGAAATCAAAGCTGCAATGAGCGCAACAAATATTCCTCCAGTACCCGTTGTTAACCCTGTTAAACCACCTTCTCCAAACGTGCCAAATGTCATATAACTCGCAAGACCTATAACACCACCAGATAACGCATCCTTGTCATAGCTTTTTGTCAAATGGTAGGCTACGGAAAAGGCTAATAACAGAGAGATGATTCCAAATGTCGCTCCCCAAACATTGCCGCCCCACTGTGTCCAAGTTTCATGCTTCCAGATGGCATCGAGCGCATTTTGATAGAATTTGATAGGCAAAGTATTAACAAGAATCGCAAGTGACCCAACAATTGTCAATGGCATGATTGTAATAAATCCATCTCGAATGGCAACTAAATGACGCTGATTCCCTACTCTAGCTGCGACTGGCACAAATTTTTCTTCTAAAAAACGGAACATTTCACACACTCCCTTTACTTTTTATTGTGACATCAAGGCTTGATGCTATTCCCCTTTGATTCGTTCATACAACTCAATCATTTCAGTTGCTAAATCACGAAACGTAATGGCATTCATTAAATGATCCTGCGCGTGAATTAACAGCATTGACACTTCTACTTTTTCTCCCCTTGCTTCTTGTGAAAGTAGAGCCGTCTGAGAATGATGCGCTTCAATCAATGCATCGTTAGCTAACTGTATTTTTTCCTTCGCTTCCTGAATCTGACCATTTTTCGCTAGCTGGATAGCCTCCATACATTCACTTCTCGTATTACCACTGTGCACAATCAGTCCCATAATAGATTCCATCAAAACTGTTTCTTCCATTGTCGCTGCCCCCTTAACCAATCAACCGTAACGCTTGCTTTAAAACATTTTCGCCATTCATCATGCCGTAATCCGCCATGTTAATGACTTCAATCGGAAAATTCATTGCCTTGTATTTTTTTTCATATGTCCCTTTTAAGTAACGGACTTGAGGACCCAATAGCATCACATCCGCCATTTTAGTAGCTAATACTTTGTCAACCTCACCTTCAGCAATCGCATAAATATCTGCCTCAATGTTTTGATCTTGTGCGGCTTTTTGCATCTTTGACACTAGCAAACTAGTACTCATTCCCGCTACGCACACTAGCATAATGTTTTTCATAAAAACACTCCTTTTCATGATTAAGTTCGTCTTTTTAACTTTTATTTTTATGATTTTTCAACTATGAAATCGCTTTCTTATGATGAGAATAGCATCAATTGGTATATACCACAATATACTTTTTACACCATTTCCTCCCTTGTGGAGAGACTTTAAAAATTGGGCTATAACTCTGTTACAGACTACAGAATGGATTCACCTAACTGGTATAGTCCAGAAAAAAGTTCAAAAAAATTTAATTTTTCAGAATCAACTACATTCATATCCACTTTTCACCACATGACACGACATCGATACATCAATTATACTTCGGCATAATTGCGTCTCGAGGCTTTTGGCCAACAAATGTTTTTTGCGCAAAAGCGTAGTGCTAACGTAGCGTCAGTAGCACGATGTTGGTCACCCTTGTTGCTGTCGCTACGCTCTCAGCACAAAAGACATATGTTACTGACGCTTCACTTTCGCTACAAAGACATTTGCTGAAAGAAGTTAAAAGTATTCATAGAATGCTGGTTTATTAGAGGGTAACGCTTGCTGCCATCGATCAATAATGTCATCAGCCATTTCTTCATTTGCATACAAGACAGCATCCTTTACAGAAAGATAGCCTACCATCATTGCTGAAAAAAGATTAATTGGTAATGTTAACATATGCACATTTGGGATAGAATTTGTCTCAATTATCGAGACATCTCCACTTTTATTTATTTTATATGCGTGCTCATTCCAACTACAAAATGGATCTTCAATTTGAATATATAACGGCTCCTGAATATCGCCCCACGGATAATGTTGCATGAACATCAAAGCATCTACTATTCTTACCATCACATCTTGAACGACTTCCTTTTTAAACTGTGGTTCTTTAAAATAAAAGCCAAATTGATGATCGTTAGAAGTAACTCCTTTAATGTTACTTACACTCGCAGCATGAGACGTGATAAAACGCCAAATCGCTTGTTCTGCTAGTAAATCTTCAGCTATAAAATCATGAATCTCAAACGTTCCATCCTGAATGATATAGCGAATATAACCCGCAATTTTATCTTCCTTAAAATATGCCGCAAAATGACTATCAGGCATCCTTCTTTCTATCCTTTTCCACCAAGCATCATCTCGCAGCATACTCCCATTATTAAAAATCGATTGTGCATTATGAAAATCCTTAATTGCCTGAAAAAGATAATGATCTGGCCATTCAAAACTCATACGTTTTACTACGTCCAGCTGCTTTCCGAAAGAAGGAAACAGCAATTGCGGAATGGTATAACATAACTTCTCAAAAAATAATTCCCAGCCAAAGTAACGATAAAAGGATACGGAGAATGGTGCTAACACAGAAGTGCTCTGCCCATTTTCTCGCATTTTCTTCAGTGCCTCGGTCATAAGCTTTTTGATAATACCTTGTTGCCGATATTCAGGATATGTTGCAACAAAGCCAATTCCACCCATCTTGTAATTTTCACCATGAATTGTCATATTAAGTGGCAATATTAATAGCTGTCCAACTACTTTATGTTCATCGTAAGCACCTAATGTTGTGCTATGCTCAATCCAATAGTGAAAATCATCGCGTCGCGCACCCGTATACTTATTAGGAAAACAATAATCTCTTAATTGATGTACCTGTAAATAATCTTTTGGAGGGATTATTTTTATTTCCATACGCTAGAGCACCCCTTTCAGGTACTGAATATTCGTACAATTCAAGATAAACTTAATAGATTATTTTTCACATATTCCTCGACTTCTGAGGCCGTGGATAATAGTAAGATGCGCTCATTATGTGGTGTTAGCTGTTGTTTAGAAAGCTTAGCGAGATGTACACGAGTCTTTAAAATAGAGGAAGCACTCATGGAAAACTCATTTAATCCAAATCCCAGTAAAATCGGTAACGCTATTTCATCTGCAGCCATTTCACCACACATACCTACCCATTTTCCATGATGCTGTGCTGCATCAATGACATTTTTTATAAGTCTTAAAACAGCAGGATGATACGGTTGATATAAATAAGAAACATTTTCGTTCATGCGATCCGCTGCTAACGTGTATTGGATTAAATCATTTGTACCAATTGAGAAAAAATCTACTTCCTTTGCAAATACATCTGCAATGATCGCTGCCGACGGAATTTCAATCATCATCCCCACTTCTAGTGTTTCAGATATAAGATATCCATCACTCTTCAAACTTTGTTTTTCTTCAAGCAATATTGCCTTCGCCATTTTAAATTCATCCAATGTAGCAATCATCGGAAACATAATTTTTAAATTGCCGTAAGCGCTTGATTTTAGTAATGCGCGAATCTGTACACGAAACATTTCTTGTTGGGTTAAACTAATTCGAATTGCTCGATAGCCAAGAAAAGGGTTCATCTCTTCAGCAAGTTTTAAATATGGTAGATTTTTATCGCCACCAATATCTAATGTCCGAACAATCGTTGGCTTGCCTTGCATTTTCTCAAGTACGCTTTTATATGCTTGAAACTGCTCCTCCTCAGTTGGTAGCTCCTGTCGTTCCATATATAAAAACTCTGTACGAAACAAGCCAATACCATCTCCACCAGCATTAATGACCATATCCGCATCTTCAGGGTTTCCTATATTCCCTGCAATTTCTACTGAAAATCCATCCGCACTCAAACTTGGTAATGAACGATATCGAAGAAGTTCTTCCTTCTCTTCATTGTGTAAACGTTGTTGCTGCAAATAAAAGCTAGTTATTTCCGATGAAGCGTTGACAAAAATCTTGCCATTTGTCCCATCTAAAACAATTGATGCTCCATGTTGAATACCTTCCGTGGCATTTTTCGTCCCAACTACTGCTGGAATCTCTAACGTTCTTGCGAGAATAGCAGAATGAGATGTTTTGCCACCAATATCCGTTATAAACCCTTTTACATACGTTGTATCTAACATCGCAGTCATGGACGGTGTTAAGTCTTTAGCAACGATAATAACTTCAGAGGTTAAACGATTCATATCCACCATTTCAACCCCTAATAAATGGGCTAATACCCGTTTAGATACATCTCGAATATCTGCGACTCGCTCCTGCATATAGACATTATCTAGCCCTTCAAACATTGCAATGAACATATTCGATACTTTATCTAATGCAAATTCAGCATTCACCCCAGATTGAATTTTCGCTTCAATAGACGTAAGCATTTCAGGATCCTCTAGCACTAATAGATGTGCCTCGAAAATAGCCGCCTTTTCAGCACCAAATTTCTCCTGAGCTATTTCATGAATTTCTTGAAGTTCCGCTTTCGTTTTAACAATAGCTGCCTTGAACCTTTCTAGTTCAGCATGTACATCAGTAATCTTAACTTCTTCAAAAGTTAGATCTGGTTCCTTTAAACAATACGCATTTGCAAAGGCGATGCCTCTAGAAACAGCAATTCCTTGTATTTCTAACATTCCTCACCAATTCCTTTTGAAACCATAACTTCTGTTATTGTTTGAAAAAGCTTCTCGGCATCAGATCCCTCTGCTGAAATTTCTACAATGCTTCCAGGTGCTACCCCTTGTGACATAACGCCCATAATTGATTTTAAATTGACCGATTTCTCTTTATACGTTAACTGAACGTCACACTCAAACGGTGTTACAGCCGTTACAAGTAATGCTGCCGGTCTAGCATGTAGTCCCTCTGGCGCTGTTATTTTATACATTTTCTTCATCGATATCCCTCCGCATGTCATTTAAAGTTAATACGATGTTGATAATTGGTAATCATAGCCTCATTATGAGACAAATCAGAGTCAACATTATTACTTTTAAAAACTGGTAATATTTCGTCAGATAAAGCCATGTTCTCAATGATTTCACTGAATAATGCATTTAAAATAAATGAACCGATCACTGTAGAGGATGGCGCATACTGTATTTCATGGTGATGCAGCAAACCATCTCCTATTGGTATATGCGTATCGATCACTATATCTACTACATCCTCTAAGCGCTGTCCACTTTGATGGCGGGTCGGCTGTTCGCAATAAGCAAGAGATTGCAGCGACATGACCAACACTCCAGCTTCTTTCGCTAAATATGCTACATCAATAGGTGCTTGATTTCTCCCGGATGTTGAAATAACAATGCAAACATCATTTTCATGAAAATCAAAATGATCTTTATACCGTTCAATGATAGTCGGGTTCTTCTCATTTTCAGATGACGTCATTGCTCCTGCGTGTAATGTTAAAGGTTCAATAATAATAGGACATACAGGTACAAGCCCTCCTGCACGATAAAATGCATCCTGTGCTAAAAGATGAGAATGACCACAACCAAATAATTGGACAATTCCCCCACATTGAAGCCTTTTGACAATTAATTGTGCTGCCTCTTTTATTCGGGCATATTCTTGCTCCCTCACGACCTGCATTAACTTTTGAATTTCTAGATAATATGCATCCATAGGATCACCTTTTAATTTCACTAATGAATTTGTATCGATCAGCTCGATAAGTACTTCGCACAAGCTCGAACGGAACTCCATCAGATAAATAACTTGTACGTTTAATAATTAACACAGGTGCAGTATGATTAATTTGCAAAAATTTACTATCTTCTTTTGGAACAATAGCTGCCTCCATTTGCTGAATAGCATTGCCAATTTTTTGATGGAATTTTGCTTCAATTAACGCATATAATGACCCCATTATTTTCTTTTCATCTAATTCTGGATATACTTTCACAGGAATATACGTTCTTTCGATTGCCATTGGCTTGGAATCTGCACTACGGATTCGAACAACGAAGAATACCTCTTCGCCCGGCTCTAACATTAAATCTCTAGCAATATCAATTGGTGGTACGATTTTTTCAAAGCGTAAAACTTTACTGCTTGGTTCCATTCCTCTAGCCCGCATATCCTCTGTGAAACTTGTTAATCCTTTTAGCGGTTGTTCTAATTTTGGGTTAGCAACATATGTACCTTTCCCTTTTTCGCGGTACAGTAAACCGCTATTGACTAAATTTGTGATTGATTGACGAACTGTCATTCTACTAACATCAAACTGCATAGAAAGCTCTCGCTCAGAAGGAATATTTTCTCCGATTTTGTATTCTTCTAAATAAATACGTTGTTTAATAATCTCTTCTATTTGTATATAGATAGGTATATGAGAATTTTTATCTAACAAGTGTTGCACCATCCTTATCGCCTCTTTACTTTCACTTCTCAAATACAACTTTACCCCGACAAATAGTTTTTTGTACATTTAAATGTTCATCTAGTAATACAAAATCTGCATCATAGCCTTCTGCAATACGACCTTTAGTTGCAAGCTGTAATTGTTTAGCAGCATTCGTAGAGGACATTGCGACAATTTCCTGCAATGAGCAATCGGTAACTGCTTTCATATTTTTTACTGCCTGCTCCATCGTTAGCACACTACCCGCTAAAGCCCCATTAGATAAATGAGCCCCATCCTTAGAAACATGAACGGTTTGACCACCTAAATCATAATCACCATAATGTAAGCCTTTTGCCCGCATCGCATCTGTAATTAAGATAATACCATTCGCTCCTTTTATTCGATATGCTAGCTTTACAGCTTGAGGATGGCTATGCACGAAATCAGCTATAATTTCAGTCTTCACCTGATCTTCTAAAAGCACTGCACCAACGACACCTGGTTGGCGATGATGGAAAGGGCGCATTTGGTTATATAAATGTGTAGCCTGCCTTACTCCCAATGCTATTGCCTTATCCACTTCCTCAATTGATGCGTCAGAATGGCCAATGGAAGCAATAACATTTAAATCTTTTAGCGCTTCAATAAACGTAAAGCCTCCCTCTACCTCAGGTGCAATTGTGACTTGTTTAATGCGTTGCTTACTTATGTTCTGCCAGGATGTAAATTGCTCAGCAGACGGTAAAATAATGTATTCTATTGGCTGAGCTCCTGCCCGTTTTTTCGATACATATGGCCCCTCTACATGTATCCCTAATAAGCTTGCCTCATCATCATTATTTTCAAATTGAGCAACGTTGGATAAAGCGCTTTCAATTACTTCTATAGATTGCGTCATTGTAGTAGCAAGGAAGCCCGTAACGCCTTCTTGTACTAAAGAACGCGCCATTTGATGTAATGCTAATTGTGTAGCATCCATCACATCATGCCCAGCAGAGCCATGTATGTGCATATCAATATAGCCAGGTAGTAGTAGCCAATTTTTATTTTTGCCATCTATATAGCATTCGGCCTGATCAGATAGGTTATGACTTATTTTAATAATCCTACCATTATCAATGAATAAGTCACCCTTAATCGGTGCCTCATCATGATTGACTATCGTAACATTGGAAATTAAAAGTGTATTCTTCAATAGATCACCCCCTAATCATTTTTTGAGGAGCTTTGCTGAAGTTAACAAGCTATCACTTAACTTGGTATAGTTGTCTATACCAATTATATGACACTTTTACAAAAATAAAAAGTATTTTTTATATTTTCTAATTTTTTCACTAAATCATCATCACGTGGGGTTGATCTCCGTTCCGGCTGGGCACTTTGCCGCTGACGCTTCGCTTTCGCGCAGAGCATAGCTTCCTGGGGGCGTCCAGCCTTCTTTTTAAGCCAAGAATCATCGTCATTTCTCCTCTACAAATAACTATTATAAATCTTGCTATGCAGTTGTCTTTTTGAATAACCATTTATTCGCACTAAAAAAGGAGCTAATTTCATGCTCCTTTTTGTGGTTATTTACTATGTATGACGAATCCCGATTGTGCCGTTATGCCAAGAAACATTCGTTTTGAACCCGCAATTCGCAGGGGGGTGCCTGGTTTGCAGCTTTAAACGTCCCGCTCCGCATGGGGCTTGTTTGCGACTACAAAATGAAGGCTCCCGATTCTAATATGTTCGGTCAAAACTGTTAAGTAGAGCTAGCAATTAGACAAACACATCAGGATTCGTATTACAGTTATAATAACACGATATTTCTGACAATTCAAACTATTTTCTTTAAAAAAATCTTCATTCTTGCGAAAACGCAAAAAATACCTAGATTCTCAACAAATTTCGCTAGAGAATCCAGGTATTTAGGAGTATTAATTATCTTTTAAATGTTTTAATTGCTAAATTTAGCTCATTCAATTGTTCTAGAGAAACTTCACTTGGTGCATTCGTTAATAAGCAGCTTGCACTTGCTGTTTTCGGGAATGCAATTGTGTCACGTAAGTTAGTACTGCCTGCAAGTAGCATTACGAAGCGGTCAAGACCAAATGCAAGACCTCCATGTGGTGGTACTCCGTATTCAAATGCTTCTAATAAGTAGCCAAATTGAGCTCTTGCTTCTTCTTCTGTGAAACCAAGTAAATTAAACATTTTTTCTTGTAATTCACGTTCATAAATACGTAGCGAACCTCCACCAAGCTCATATCCGTTTAATACGATATCGTATGCTTGCGCGCGGACAGCTGAAGGATCAGTTTCCATTAACGGAATATCTTCGTCAAATGGACGTGTGAATGGATGGTGCGCTGCATAATAGCGACCGTCTTCCTCAGAGTACTCTAATAATGGCCAATCTGTGATCCATAGGAATGCAAATTCTGATTCGTCGATTAAGCCTAAATCTTGACCTAATTTCGTACGAAGTGCACCTAAAGATGCTGCTACAACAGACGCTTTATCAGCAACGAATACTAAAATATCGCCCACTTCAGCTTTCATACGTTCGATTAATGAAGCAGCTAATGCTTCGTCAAAGAATTTTGCAATCGGTCCGTTTAAGCCTTCTTCTGTTACTTTTAACCAAGCCAGACCTTTTGCTCCATAAATACCAACGAATTTTGTTAGCTCGTCCATGTCTTTACGAGAGTATTTGTCTGCCGCACCTTTAATGTTGATACTCTTTACTTGCTTACCTTGTGCTACTGTATCAGCAAACACTTTGAAATTACAGCCATCAAAAATATCATTTAAAGCAACTAGCTCTAAGCCGAAACGTACATCAGGTTTATCTGAGCCGTAACGATCCATAGCTTCTTGATATTTCATACGTTGGAATGGTGCAGGGATATCAATGCCTTTTACTTCTTTCATAACTGCTTGGATTAAGCGTTCGTTCATTTCAATAATTTCTTCTTGCGTTAAAAAGCTTGTTTCAATATCAACTTGTGTAAACTCTGGTTGACGGTCAGCACGTAAGTCTTCATCGCGGAAACAACGTGCGATTTGGAAGTATTTTTCGAAACCAGACACCATTAATAATTGCTTAAATAGCTGAGGTGATTGTGGTAGTGCATAAAATTCGCCTTCATGAACACGTGATGGTACTAAATAGTCACGAGCTCCTTCTGGAGATGATTTTGTTAAAATTGGCGTCTCTACTTCTAAGAAGCCTTCGTTTTGTAAGAAGTTACGAATTGTACGAGTAACGTCTGAACGCATTTTAAATGTGTCAAACATAACAGGACGACGCAGGTCAAGATAACGATATTTTAAACGCAAATCTTCAGATACATCAGTACGATCTTCGATTTGGAATGGTGTTGTTTTTGCCGTATTAATAACGACTAATTTTGTTGCTTCTACTTCAATTTTGCCGTTTGGTACATTTGGGTTGATTTGATCTTCTGCACGAAGAATAACTGTCCCCTCTACTTCAATTACGTACTCACTACGCACTTTATCGGCTAGAGCATGTGCTTCTGCAACATCAGGGCTAAACACTACCTGAGTGATTCCAGTACGGTCACGTAAATCAATGAAGATTAAACCGCCTAAGTCGCGACGACGTTGTACCCAACCTTTTAATACGACTTTTTCGCCTTTTAATACTTCTGAAAGTTCATTACTAGCATGTGTTCTTGTTGCCATTATTTAATTCCTCCAAAATTTATTTGGCTCATCTCCATAACTTTGGGTTGATTTATCCACATGACATACGTTTTCACAAAATGTCATCCCCAACTTTCGTTGATGAACCGTTTATTTTACTTATGTAGCATACCGTTCCTACTAGTAGTGAATGGATGCCAAGGAAAATTAGCAGTTCATTAGATGAATTATCTGTCCAAATGACGTAGATATTTGAATTGGACAGATAATCCTGTATTGATCTATAAACGATTTATGTTTTAACAGATTCGCTTATTGTTTTAATAGGTAGTTCACTAATTCCGAGAACGCTACTTTTTGTTGTTCACCTGATTCCATATGTTTAACAGTAGCTACTTGCTCTTCAAGTTCCGTTTCGCCTAAAACAATCGTATATTTCGCACCTAAACGGTCTGCTGATTTCATTTGAGCTTTCATTTTGCGATCTAAATAATCCATCTCTGCAGAAATGCCCTTAGCACGGAAGGTACTTGTTAATTCTACAGTTTTTAGCTTCGCTTCTTCGCCCATAGCGATCATATAAACATCGAGTCCTGATGCTGTGTCTAATTCAACACCTTCAGCTTCAAGTGCAAGCAACAGACGCTCAATACTTAATGCGAAACCGATACCTGGTACTTCTGGTCCACCAATTTCTTGCACAAGGCCATTATAGCGACCCCCACCACAAAGTGTAGTAATTGATCCAAATCCTGAAGCCGTTGACATAATTTCAAAAGTCGTATGATTGTAATAATCAAGACCTCTTACAAGATTTGGATCGACCTCATACGAAATTCCCAGTGTATCTAAGTACGTTTTAACTTGAGCGAAATATGCTGCTGACTCCTCAGTTAGGAAATCAGTTAATGCAGGTGCAGATTGCATTAATGGGTGCTCGCGGTCTACCTTACAGTCTAAAATACGAAGTGGGTTTTTTTGCAAACGATTTTGGCAGTCTGAACAAAACTCATGAATATGTGGTTCGAAGTGTTGTAGCAGTGCTGTACGGTGTGTATCACGTGTATCTTTGTCACCAAGTGAGTTAATGACTAATTTTAAATCTTTTAAACCTGCTGATTCATAGACATCCATTGCTAGTGCAATAACTTCTGCATCAATGGCTGGATCAGCTGAACCAATTGCTTCTACTCCAAATTGAACAAATTGACGGTAGCGCCCTGCTTGTTGACGTTCATAACGGAACATTGGTCCTAAATATGAAAGCTTTACTGGTTGATCAGGTGCACCAAACATTTTATGCTCAACATAAGCACGAACTACACCAGCTGTATTCTCCGGACGTAATGTTAACGAACGGCCACCGCGATCTTCAAATGTATACATTTCTTTTTGAACAACATCTGTTGTTTCACCGACACCACGTGCAAATAAATCTGTTTGCTCAAAAATTGGTGTACGAATTTCATTGTAGCGATAGACACGACAGATATCACGGATAACCGCTTCTATCTTTTGCCATTTTTCTGATTGACCAGGCAAAATATCTTGTGTCCCTCGTGGCACTTTAAAACTCATAGAAAAACCTCCTTTATTAATTGCTTATGAGCAAGCTGTCTTCTGGACTTCTCTTATTTTTTGTCCACTAAAAAAGCCCTCGCCTCCTTGCGTTATGCAAGGGACGAGAGCTGTACAAGCTTCCGCGGTTCCACCCTAGTTGACGCATCAAATACATGCGTCCTCCTCCAAATCGGATAACGGCCGATTCCGTTTTTTCCTACTAAGCGTTACCTTTTCAGAAAAAAGCCTCTCAAGTGTTGTTCACAATATACATTTTTGTAGGAAAGATTTCAGCCTAGGTCTTTCCCTCTCTTCTCCAATAGAGGTATATGCTACTCGCTTGGTCATAAGCGGTTAATCATTTTTTGATTACCCTTTATGTTAGTCACAACAAAAGGCAATGTCAACTGTTTTTATTTTTTTTACAATACATTCGATAAAATAACAAATTCCATTACCTTTTTCCCACGAATTCTATTACTAAAGCATGGTAAAATAGCACAAGATAGGAGGAGTCTGATGAGGACAAAACTTTTAAATATTAGTATCATCTTCGTACTAGTGCTAATAATTGCGATTCCAAATATGAATAATATTCAAAGAGCACTAGCAGACACCAGTGATTTAAAAGTAACTGGAACGATTCTTCATTTACGTGAGGGACCTGGACTGTCTTATCCAATCATTACAACATTAGATGAGGGTGATTCGCTAACTTCTATTAGTCGTGAAGGTGACTGGATTCAAGTAAAAGCAGGCAATTACGAAGGTTGGGTAGCATCTTGGCTAACAACTTCAATAAACGATAAACAAACGGTTGATCAAACGTTGATATCACAAGTTGATCGTCTAAATATTCGTACTGAGCCTGACATATCTTCAGCAGTTCTAGGACAATTATCAATAGGCAGCCAATCTAAACTTATTGAAAAAAATGGTGAATGGGCAAAAATAGATTGGAACGGACTAGTTGGGTGGGTATCTACTGACTATGTTACAATCAATGACCTACCTGAAAAAAAGGTTAAGGCTGAGGCTGATGAACCTAAAGTTGAAGTATCTACTACAAAAAAAACCAACAAAGATACAACATTTACAGTTTTAGTAGATGCACTTAATGTGCGCCAAAATCCCGACTTAAATGCTAAAAAAATAGGAACAGCTTCAAATGGACAAGCCTTTAAAGTACTGGCTCAAGAGCATAACTGGGTAAAAATTCAATATAACGATAATAAAGCAGGTTGGGTTTATAGCTTTTATGGTACTTTTTCAAATAAAGGAAAAACGACATCAAAATCTGCTTCTTCTTCCTCAGAGCTTGAATCTGTCACAATCATTTATAATGGGACAAACCTACGGACAGATGCATCAACGACTGCTGATGTTGTTGTACGTGTAGATGCCGGTGAAACCTACCCTATTGTAGGCGCTAAAAATGACTTTTATGAAATACAAGTAGATGACAAAACTGCATTTGTGGCGAACTGGGTCGTTACTACTTCTTCGTCGAGCAAAACAACTACTGCTATAAAAAAAGATAAATCTACACCACGCAAGAAAGGCACTTTAAATGGGCTAACAATTGTCGTAGATGCTGGACATGGCGGAAATGATCACGGCACTACCGGACAACGTGGAACAAATGAGAAGGAAATTACATTGAAAACAGCTTCTCTTCTAGCTTCAAAGTTGAGTGCTGCTGGAGCAAATGTTGTCATGACAAGAGAATCAGATGAATATGTTGCACTCCGTAAACGCGTCTCAATTGCGCACCAGTATGAGGCAGATGCTTTTATCAGTATTCATTATGATGCAACAGACGATAGCTCCGTTAATGGCTTCACCTCATATTATATGAACAGTAATCAACAAGGTCTTGCAGAGGCAATAAATAATGGACTTTCCAATAAAATCGATTTAAAGAATCGTGGTACCCAACAAGGAAATTATTTAGTTCTACGAGAAAATCGTCAACAAGCTGCACTCATTGAGCTAGGCTACTTAAGTAATGGTAGTGAGGAACGTGTTATTACAAACGCTAAATTCCGTGAACAAGCTACTCTCGGTATCTACCAAGGTATTTTAAAATACTTTAACGAAGATCGATAAAGTGAAACTTGTATCAGCGGGGATTATTAATAAGCTGCAAAGGAAAGTAGAATTGTACTTCCCTTGCAGCTTATTTATTTTGTTTTAAATGACTCTTTGTTATAGACGTTATAAGTTATGGTGTTTGCCTTTCAGTACTCACTGTCAAATATTATGTACACTCAAACGAAAAAAGGCCTCCAACTCACATTACATGAGTATAGAGGTCCTTTATGCGCTTATTTTTTCATTGTTGCTAGCGTAACCCATACAATCTCCTTCATACTAATGAAAAATGGCGTATGGCTAACCTCTAAAACAATATCATCAGGTAATACAGAGATTAATTTTCCTTGCTGAATATTTTTCTTAGTTTGCACTACAATTGCCTGACCAATCATCATGTTAAGAGTCTCGTATAAATATGGATTTGATATGCTTCCTACCTGCGTCATCTTTAATACACTTCCTTCCTACAAAACTAACCATACTATTTAATGTATGAAGGAATCATAGGAAATGTACCATTTATTTAGACTCAAGAAGTATTGTAATAGGGCCATCATTTGTCAGTGCAACATCCATCATTGCACCAAAAATTCCTGTTTCCACATGTAAACCGTGTTCACGTAAGGAATTATTAAAAGCCTCCCATAACGGTTCCGCGACTTCTGGTCTTGCTGCACTTGTAAAACTTGGACGATTCCCCTTTTTTGCATCTCCATACAATGTAAATTGTGAGACGGATAGAATAGCCCCTCCATGCTCTAAAATGGAATGATTCATTTTTCCATCAGCATCTTCCCAAAGGCGGAGATTTGCTACTTTTTTTGCTAAATATTCAACATCCTCCTGCGTGTCCCCGTGTGTAATGCCAACCAGAAGAACATAACCGCTATCAATAGCACCCGTTACTTTTCCGTCAACCGTAACAGAGGCTGCTTTACTACGTTGTAAAACTACTTTCATTTTTTAAAACCTCAATTCTCCTATTGTATGCACCAGAAGTTCCATTTTCGGTACATAACAAAGTTGCTACTGCCTAACCATCCCAATTAGTTAATAACACGTTGTACTGAATATATATCAGGTGTTTGCTTAATACGTTCCACTACTTTATGCAAATGCGAAATATTTGAAATCGAAATCGTTAAATGAATCGTTGCCATTTTATCACGATCTGCACGACCACTCACTGCTAAAATATTCGTTTTCGTTTCGCTAACAATTTGCATGATTTCATTTAAAATTCCTGGTCTATCGAAGGCCGAAACTTCAATATCGACAGGGTATTCTTTTTTTTCTGGAGTAAGTCCATGTTCCCATTCAACTTCTATTAAGCGCTCCTGCTCATCATCAACTTGAATATTTGGACAGTCCGCACGGTGCACTGAAACACCTCTTCCTTTCGTAATGAAGCCTACAATTTCATCTCCAGGAACTGGCGTACAACAACGTGAAAGTCGAATAAGCATATTGTCGATATCTTTTACGATAACACCCGATTCCGTACGTTTTTGCGGAATAGGGTTTTTCATTTTTTGTTCAATTTTCTCTAGCGCTTCTTCCTGTTCACGCTCTTTGCGACGTTTTTCCGCTAGACGATTAACAACTTGCTGAGCTGTAATTCCATTCATGCCAACAGCTGCATATAAATCTTCTTCATTTGTATAGTTGAATTTTTCGCATACTCGCTTCAAATTGTCCGCTGACATTGTTTCTTTTACGTCAAAACCTTGTGCGCGGATTTCCTTTTCTATCATCTCTTTACCTTTGATGATATTTTCCTCACGAAGATGACGTTTGAAAAACTGCTTTATTTTATTTTTCGCCTGTGAGGATTGGGCAATTTTTAGCCAATCGCGACTCGGACCAAATGATTGCTTAGACGTTAAAATTTCAATAATATCTCCCGTTTTTAACGGTGTATCAAGTGGCACCATTTTACCATTGATTTTCGCGCCAATTGTACGATTCCCAACTTCTGAATGCACACGATATGCGAAGTCGATCGGTACAGAGCCTGCTGGTAATTCAATGACATCTCCTTCAGGTGTGAATACATAGACCATATCAGAGAATAAATCAAATTTTAAAGATTCCATAAATTCTTCAGCATTAGAAGATTCGTTTTGGAATTCTAAAATTTCTCGGAACCACGTTAATTTTTGGTCGACATTTTGTTTTTCATTATCAACTTTTTTACCTTCTTTATACGCCCAATGCGCTGCAATCCCGTACTCGGCAATTTTATGCATTTCCTTCGTACGAATTTGAACTTCTAATGGGTCACCATAAGGACCAATTACTGTTGTATGCAGGGATTGATATAGGTTTTGTTTTGGCATCGCAATATAATCTTTAAAACGTCCAGGCATTGGCTTCCATAATGTATGCACAATCCCAAGCACGGCATAGCAATCTTTAATACTATCGACAAGTACACGAATGGCTAATAAATCATAAATCTCGTTGAATTGTTTCTTTTGTAACACCATTTTACGATAAATACTGTAAATATGTTTTGGGCGACCATATATATCTGCTTCAATTTCAACATCTGTAAGCTGTGACTTCATCTCACCCATTACATTATCTAAATAGGCCTCACGCTCATCACGTTTTTTCTTCATAAGACTGACAATGCGATAATATTGCTGTGGATTTAAATAACGAAGTGCTGTATCCTCAAGCTCCCATTTAACAGTCGAAATCCCAAGACGATGCGCGAGTGGTGCAAAAATTTCAAGCGTTTCTTTAGAAATACGGCGTTGTTTTTCTGCAGGTAAATGCTTTAACGTGCGCATATTATGTAGACGGTCTGCCAGTTTAATCAAAATGACACGAATATCCTGCGCCATAGCTACAAACATTTTTCGATGATTTTCTGCTTGCTGCGCTTCTTTAGATAAATATTTAATTTTCCCCAGCTTTGTTACACCATCTACAAGCATCGCAACCTCTTCGCCGAATTCACGAACCAAATCGTCGCGCGTAAAATCCGTATCCTCGACAACATCATGTAAAAAACCAGCTGCAACTGTTTCAGGATCCATTTGTAATTCAGCTAAAATTCCAGCTACTTGCACAGGGTGAATAATATACGGTTCACCTGAGCTTCGGAATTGCTCAATATGGGCATCCCTTGCTAATTCATATGCTTTTTTCACGAATGCGACATTTTCATCATTCATGTAGGATTTGACTAACTCAAAAACGTCCTCGGGAGTCAAAATTTGCTCTTTCGCCATAACATGTCCACCTTGCTCGTCAAATTTTTCAGATTAGATATAAACTTAATTGTATAAAATTTTATGGGCTATTGTAAAGTAACTGTGTCATTTTGTTTAGTTATTCTCGTGAACAATGTGAAAAATGGAAAAATATTCTCCTGAATGAATAAAAAGACCCTTTGCGAATGCAATATTTCGCAAAGAGTCTCTCTTATCGTATCATAGTTGTCGGCTTATTTATTATACGCTACAGCAATTTTTGTACCAACTACTGCATTATTTTTTACTAATGCAATATTGGCAACAAGGCTTTTACCTTCTGTTAATTCTTTCACTTTTCCAAGTAAGAATGGTGTCACGTTTTTACCTTGAATACCGTTTTCTTCTGCTTCTACTAGAGCTTTTTCAATGATTTCAGTAATGAATGAATGCTCAAGCGCGTCAGACTCTGGAATTGGGTTAGCAATAACAGCTCCGCCTTTTAAGCCTAATTGCCATTTTGCACGTAGCATTTCGGCCACTTCCTCTGGTGTATCAATCTTGAAGTTGACATCAAAACCACTTTGACGTGTATAGAATGCTGGTAGTTCATCTGTACCATATCCAACGACTGGCACACCTTTTGTTTCAAGATATTCTAAAGTTAAACCAATATCTAAAATAGACTTAGCGCCCGCACAAATTACGGCAACATTTGTTTGTGCTAGTTCTTCTAAATCTGCTGAAATATCCATTGTTGTTTCAGCACCACGGTGTACCCCGCCGATACCACCAGTTACAAAAATTTCAATACCAGCTAGCTCAGCACAAATCATTGTTGCAGCTACAGTTGTAGCTCCTAATTTTTTTGATGCTAAAAGATAGCCTAAGTCGCGACGAGATGCTTTTGCTACACCTTGTGCATTACCGAACATTTCAAGTTCTTCATCTGATAAACCAATTTTAATTTTACCGTCGATTAAAGCAATTGTTGCTGGCACTCCACCATTATCACGAACAATTTGTTCCACTTCACGTGCTGTTTGTACATTTTGTGGATATGGCATTCCGTGAGAAATAATTGTTGATTCTAATGCTACGATTGGTAAGCCTTTTGCTTGTCCTGCTTTTACTTCTTCTGATAATACGATGAATTCTTTCATGTTGTTATTCCTCCATTTCATTGTTTAACAAATCAACTGATAGCTCAGGTCTTACGGTATATGGAGATGCAAGTGTATTTTTGGCATTCGTTAAGCCTGCATCAATACATGTTGCAAATGATTGCCCAGTAAGCCAGCTATGGATTACAGCACTGACAAAGGCGTCTCCTGCACCTGTTACATCTTCAATTTTTTCTACAGCTTTAGCTGTAAAATGACTTGGCTTCGTTGTAGTGGAAGCTGCATACACACCCTTGCTACCCGCTGTAATAATTACATGTTCAGCACCTAATGTAAGAAGTTGCTGTAAAGCCTTTTCGTAGTGTGCTGAGTTTTCGATTTTATGACCTACAATCGTCTCAGCTTCATCTGTGTTACAAATAAACCATGTTACCCCTTGTAACGTATCCGGTAATCGATTCATTTTGGGCGAAGATACCGGTACGATAACAAATGGAATGTCACGGGCAATCGCAACCTGCTGTATGTAAGCAACTGTTTCTTTTGGACAGTTTAAGTCCATAATAAAGCAGCCCGCATTCATCAGCATTGCCTCATGTTTTTTTAGCAAACTTGGCAATAAAAGATCATATACTTCCATATTTGCTACTGCTAGTGCTAGCTCGCCCTGCTCATCCATAACCGCAGTATAGGAACCCGTCGAAGCGTCAGGTAGCTGCTCCACATAACGTAAATTCATAAATGGCTCTGAAGCTTCTTGGATCACTTGCCAATCAGCATCTTTGCCGGCAGTAGTCAGCAATGTTACTTGATGATTTAATCTACCTAAATTTTCAGCAATGTTTCGGCCAACACCACCTACACTAAATGAAGAGCTAGCAGGATTAGAAGTACCGAATTGGACATTCCCTTTTACATGAAATTTTCGGTCAAGATTGGCTCCACCGATACAAATAATTTCATTTTCCTCAGGCAAAATATATGCACGACCTACAATTTTCCCTTGCTTCGTTAAGCTAGACACTAAATTAGCAAGGACTGGTCGAGATAGCTTCATCTTATCTGCCATCTCTTGCTGAGACATAAACGGATTCTGGCGAATTAATGCAAGGACCGCCTGTTCTCTTTCATTCATAGCATCACCTTTTATTATATTTGTTTACATTATAAACTTTTGTTTGGTTGATGTCAAAAAATTTTTTAATAAAAAAAGTTGAAACCGATATGATACTGGCTTCAACTTTTTGTTGTGATAACTATTGCTTCAATGAAATTAAGGTGTCGTGTTAAATAAAGTATGGCTTTTCGGTATAACGAGGGGGGTGATTTCCGTTCCAACTGGGCGCTTTCCTGTGGGCGCCCAATGAGCCGCTTCACTTCGCTTCAGGGTCTCATCTGCGTGAAAGCGATAGCGGCGGAAATTCAGGGTTTTGCGGCGTTCTTTACTTGGTAGGCGGCGCAATTTCGGGGGTTTGCGGCGTTCTTTGCTTGGTTAGCGGAGCAATTTCGGGGGTTTGCGGCGTTCTTTGCTTGGTTAGCGGCGCAACTTACACTTTTAGCGGCGAATTCCAATATAACCTGGACAAATATTTTCTGTGCGAAAGCGTAGCGCAGCAACAACAAATTCGGAGGAACGGCTCACTGCTGTAAAATGCCAATCGTTGATAAAATTTTAAGAAACGACGATAGCAACAAGAGTCTCACCTTAAGCAAAGCGAGTAGCTAATTATCAAGTATTGGCATGATAAGGTGTTTGTTTTTTCACGATGATGACAAATAAACTTGCCAATGCACAGAACATCCCAGCAAGGAAAAAGGCCCAAGTATATGAATTGAAAAACTTATAGATGAGGCCTCCACCAAAGGCAGCAACTGCAGCTCCTGCTTGATGAGATGCGAAAATCCACCCATAAATAATGCCACTTTTATTTGTACCAAAAATTTGTCTAGAAATACTGATCGTTGGAGGCACTGTTGCAATCCAATCTAATCCATAAAATATTGTAAAGATTGTCAGTAAAGTGAACGACCCTTGCATTAATGCATATGGAAGTAAAAGGAGAGACGTTCCTCTTAAAAGGTAATACCAAAACAATAACCATCGATTATCAAAACGATCAGACAGCCACCCTGATAAAGTAGTGCCTACAAGATTAAACACTCCCATAAAAGAAAGAAAGGATGCAGCGGTTACGAAAGGGACACCAAAGCTAATACAGTATGAAACAAAATGAGTACCCACTAATCCACTAGTTGAAAGTCCACAAATAAAAAAACTTCCCGCTAATAACCAAAATTCTTTCTTCTTTATTGCCTCAAATAAACCATTAAAAGCATTACTAATCGGATTTTTCTTATGATCCTCTTGTTGCATTTCTAAATCTTCTTCCATTCCATAAGGAAGAATCCCAATATCCTGTGGCTTATTTTTAATAAATATTGAAATAGTGATGAACATAACAATACTTAAAATGAGAATTAATCCAATCGCCCATCGCCAAGAATAATGTTCAATAATAATCGCCAATAAGGGTAAGAGAATTAACTGCCCTGTTGCAGTACTCGCCGTTAAAATCCCAACTGCCAACCCTCTACTTTTCACAAACCAATGATTGGCTACATACGGACTTAACACCGTTAAAAAAAGACTTGCTCCTAAACCAATAATACCGCCCCATATAACGATTAACTGCCATGATTGAGTCATGAAAAGCGTAAGCATCATGCCAATGAATAATGTAGCCATCGCACCTAGCATCATTTTCTTTAAACCCGCTATTTCTAGTAATGCCGCCATAAAAGGACCCGAAAAACCATATAAAAATAGACTCACTGCAAAAGCTAAGGCAATTAAAGATCGATCCCAATTAAATTCTTTTTCAAAGGAGTCTATAAATACCCCTGATGATGACATTGTAATCCCTGCAACAATAATTGAGAAAAAGGTTACGACTAAAATAAACCAGCTATAATGAATACGTTTCATCTTGACACCTTCATTTCTTAAAAAAATTTTTAAAAGATTGCAGCTCAATACATGTATATGCATATATTACTGGAGTAAATGCCTTTCGGAAACATGTATATACATATATAATCTTAGTAATCACTTTTATTACTGTCAAGAAACATTTTCCAACTTAACAAAATAAATCAATAGGGCTACTATAATATTGAACCAACTCGAAAAGGGGTACGGAGCAATGAATAATATAGATTACACACAAATATGTGTATGTGCAAACCTTCGAAAAAAAACACGAGTCGTGACACAATTGTATGATAAATTACTACAGCCCACTGGCTTAAAAGTTACTCAATACTCAATGCTAGCAAATATCGATCATCAACAATCAGTTTCCATAAGTCGACTAGGTGAAATTTTGCTACTCGATCAAACAACCATTACACGTAATATTAACTTGTTAAAGCAAAATGGCTATGTAGATTTAACAAGAGATCCGCAAGATGCTCGAGCAAAGGTCATTACACTAACTGATAAAGGGGTTAAAAAATTAAACGAGGCTGCTCCAATTTGGCAAGATATCCAAGAAAGAATTATCAATGATATTGGCATAGAGAAGTACGAGGATTTTTATGAAACATTGAAAACTATGCAAAAAATAATTCAATCTTATGATGAAGAATAAATAAACGAACCTAAACAAAAGAATCCATTTTGAAAATGATTGATCAAAATGGATTCTTAAAGTTGTTGTAGAACTAATATGCCAATGAAATTAAAGTGCCAATTAAGTATAGTTCTTCGGCAAAACGTGGGGTTGCATGAATCACTACACCTGCTGGATTACCACCTAATTTTGTTTCTGTAAAAGCATCAATTACATAATATGACAAAGCTAACTCTCCCTTACTTTTAAATTTATAAATTTTTAATACTTACTATATCTATTAATCTCTTTATAAATAAAAAAACGCCACAAAATGTGACGCTTTTCATATTATTGTATGACTCGTCTGCAAAACGAGGGGTTGATTTCCGTTCCGGCTGGGCGCTTTCCTAGGGGCGTCCAGCCTTCACTCTAATCAACTAAAACATTAATATTCAATAAGTGTTTTTATGTTTAAGTCGCCAATTTTTGCACGACCATTCAGCTCTTTTAACTCGATTAGGAAGGCACAGCCAACAACTTGACCACCTAGTTGTTCAACTAAACGCACTGTCGCTTCAACTGTACCACCAGTCGCAAGTAAGTCATCACAGATTAATACTTTTTGACCTGGTTTAATCGCATCTTTATGCATTGTTAGTGTATCTTTACCGTATTCAAGACCGTAGTCAGCACTGATCACTTCACGTGGTAATTTTCCTGGCTTACGAACAGGCGCAAAACCTATTTCAAGCGCATAAGCAACTGGACATCCGATAATGAAGCCACGAGCCTCAGGACCTACCACAATTTCAGCACCTAATTCTTTTGCGTAACTTACAATTTGGTCTGTTGCATATTTGTATGCAGCACCGTTATCCATAATTGTTGTAATATCTTTGAAGCTAATGCCCTCTTTCGGCCAGTTTTCAACCGTTGTTACGTATTGCTTTAAATCCATGTTATTGCTCCTCCTACGAAACTTATTCGTATATTAATGTAATCGTTCATCAAACCATTGTTTTAATTCTATATAAGGGGCATATACTAGCTTCTGCTCCATTTCAATCTGTTCTGAACGCTGTTTGTAAGACGGTGCCTCTGTAAGTGCCTGTTTTGGTGCATTCACGTTGACAGTCGTCAGTCCACTCTCCATTTTAACAAAATCAAGTTCAAAAAACACCTGTGTCATAAATTTTAATGCATCTAACGGCCAACCTGTATGTTTAGCTAATTCAGCCAAATGCATATTTAATGGAAAGGCAGGGCGATTTTTCAAAAACTTATAATACCAGGAGAATTGCTCACGTGTAGGCAATCCATTGAAGTACTGAGAATCAGGCATGTAAAAATGTGCATATATACGGGAAGGAGCTGTTTTCCGTAAGACATTTTCTAACATTTGAACATTTTGTGGCAAATCCAGTAGGACGATATAATTGCTTTGTTCTACATTTGAAAGCGTAGGATCTACTGCTAGGATTGGTACACCAATTAGCGACTGGTAATAGGAAATCGTCTCTGAACGGAAGGCGATAAATGTTGCCTCCTCTTTTGGGACCGTATTTAACCAGCGGGATGTTTGGCGAATACCACGAATATCAAATAATTGCCATTCAGTCGTTTGGACATCTTCTATCATAAATTGTGCTTTTTTACGTCCTTGCCATTCGTTAATTTGTAAATCCCCTGTAAATGAAACTTTAATTCCATATGTTAATTCGTCGTGTAAATGTCCTTTATTAAATCCAACACTATCTAATTTTTCATAGCCATCCGTCAATTCCATTTTTATATGATTTTCTGCTGCTCCAATTTTCCGCATGGAGGATATCTCCACATCTTCGAGCACATAAACAGGCTTCGGAAAATCAGTACCATATGGACCAAGCGTTGAAATCTCTTCAATGGCATCTGCTGAAATTTCATCCATTTTTAGTGGTATATCAATATTGAGTACAGGTGTCAATTGCTCTTCTGATAAACATGCTCTCGCTTGAGCATCTAAGCGTGATCTTAATTCATCCACATGCTCAATAGATAATGTCATCCCCGCTGCCATAGGGTGCCCACCAAAATGAGGTAATATGTCTCTATTTTTCGCTAATTCATTATATAAATGAAACCCTTCTATACTACGGGCTGAACCTTTAGCTGTTCCTTTTTCATGGTCTAGTGAAAGTACAATTGTTGGACGATAATAAAGCTCGACAAGACGAGATGCGACAATTCCTACTACTCCAGCATTCCAGCCTTCACCAGCAATAACTAAAACGAGTGACTCCCCAACCTTTTTATCTGATTCAATGAGAGCAATGGCCTCATCTGTAATACTTTTTACGATATCTTTGCGCTCACTATTACACGTATTAAGCTGTTTCGCTATTGCTATTGCCTTAGCATTATCCTCAGCCATTAATAGCTCTACACCTGGCGCCGCTTCTCCTAGACGACCAACAGCATTTAAGCGCGGTCCAAAGTAAAAACCGATTGTTTCTTCGCTAATTTTAGCTTGCTCTGCGCTGGCTACTTCACACATTGCTTGTACCCAAGGGCTGAGTGAACGGCGCATTTCTTCTATTCCTCGTTTTACTAGGTAGCGATTTTCATCAACTAATGGTACTAAATCCGCTACTGTTCCAATAGCTACATATTCAAATAGCTGCGTTGGCAGTTCTCCATATAGAGCATGTGCTAACTTAAAAGCTACCCCTACACCTGCAAGCTCGCCAAATGGATAATGTCCTTCTGGTATACGAGGATGTAAAATAATATCGGCAGGTGGTAATTCATCGCCTGGTTCATGGTGATCTGTAACGATAACATCCATACCTAGTTCCTTCGCGACACGAATCGGTTCAATGCCTGAAATACCATTATCAACTGTTATAATTAGCTGAACACCCTCGTCATGTGCTTCACGAAATAGCACCTCATTCGGTCCATAGCCATGAATAAAACGATTCGGTATTTTAAACGATACATCGGCACCTAGATCAAGCAACACATTCAGCATTACTGTCGTGCTTGAGACACCATCCGCGTCGTAATCGCCAAATACAAGGATTTTCTCTCCGTTTTCAAGCGCATGCTCTATACGTGCCACAGCTTCTGCCATACCATGCATTAAAAACGGATCATGGATACTTGCTTCTGTCATATTTAATAAGCTCTCTGCGTCAGCAGTTGTTTCACAGCCTCGAGCTGCTAAAATTTTCGCTGCAATCGCAGAAAGTTGTAGGTCATTTTGTAATGTTTGGACAAGCTTAGCGTCTGGGTGCTCTACCTGCCATCTCTTTTTCGATAGAATCATCTTTTCACTTCCTTACGTAGGCTATTATACAGAAAATCTAACCTATCCGCACTATTTGTCAGAATGATAGTTTTATCCATTAGATTTTCAATTCAATCCGTTGGTTTTACTAAACTACTCGAAGGATAGAAGTCAGAGTGACAGATAGAAGAGTCAAAGTCGTGGTTAGAAGAACCGAAGTCGTCTATAGAACCGTCAGAATCGGATAGAACAGCCGAAGTCGTGGTTAGAACCGTCAGAATCGTGGATAGAACATCCAAAATCGTGGATAGAACCGTCAGAATCGTGGATAGAACATCCAAAATCGTGGATAGAACCGTCTAAGCCTTGGGTAGAACCTCAAAGTCATGGATAGAGCCGCCAAATTCATGGGTAGAACCTCAAAGTCGTGGATAGAGCCGCCAAATTCATCGATAGAGCCGCCAAATTCATCGATAGAGCTGCCAAATTCATCGATAGAACCGCCAAATTCATCGATAAAGCCGCCAAATTCATCGATAGAGCCGCCAAAGTCGTGGATAGAGCCACCAAAGTCGCGGATGGAACCGTCAAAGCCTTGAATACCAGTCTCAAAAGAAAAAAGCCTACTCCATTAAAGAGTAGACTTCTGAAACACACCTTTTGAAGCAAATACTAATGCTTCAACCTTATCTAAATCACCTTCATGCAATGCTGTCACGATCGCACTACCAACGATTACGCCATCACTAAGTGCCCCCATGCTAACCACTTGCTCGGGTGTTGAAATTCCAAAGCCAGCTAGTACTGGTATTTGACTTGCTTCACGTAAGCGAGCAAAATGATCATGTAAATCATTTGCAAAGCTTGTGCGAGCCCCTGTGATTCCATTGACTGTCACAGCATAAACGAAGCCTTGACTAGCAGCCGCGATACGTGCAATTCGCTCTGGAGGACTTGTTAACGATACAAGTTGAACGATGTCGATACCTTGAGGATTTAATGTGTCACGTAAAACGGCACTTTCTTCAAGTGGTACATCAGGAACGATTAATCCTTTAACGCCCCCCGCTACACAAGCCTTCGCGAAAGACTCTAACCCAAAAGCTAAAACAGGATTAAAATAAGTCATAACAACTAACGGAACTTGAATTTCTTCTTTAAATGAAGCTAATGCTTCTAGCACTTTACGTAATGTCACACCTTCTGCTAAAGCCCGTTCACCTGCTTGCTCTATCGTAGGCCCATCTGCTACAGGATCCGTGAACGGTATCCCAACTTCAATGGCCGTTACACCCATTTGCTGTAACTTCAGGATCGTTGGCTTCAAAGTTTCCAGTCCCCCATCGCCCGCCATAATATATGGTATAAATGCTTTATTACCAGCGATCTTCGTTTGTTCAATTGCCTGCTGTAGTGTTGTCATTACATTTCTCCTCCTAATGCTTTACGAACAGTATGAACATCTTTATCTCCTCGGCCGGATAAGCACACAACAATGATGTCATCTGTAGACATTGTCTTCGCAAGTTTTGCTGTATAGGCAATGGCATGAGAGCTTTCTAGCGCAGGTAGTATACCTTCTGTTCTACACAGTAACTGCAAACCCTCAAGTGCTTCACTATCTGTAATCGCATCAAATGTAACACGCCCAATATCATGTAAATAACAATGTTCCGGGCCCTTCCCTGGATAATCTAAACCAGCTGAAATAGAATGTGCCTCTTGCACAAAGCCATTTTCATCTTGTAATAAATACATGTATGCACCGTGTAAAACGCCTAGTTGTCCACCAGCGATTGCTGCTGCATGTTTTCCTGTCTCAATGCCACTACCTGCAGCCTCTACTCCGTATAGCGCTACAGTTTCATCGTCGACAAAAGGATGGAACATACCGATTGCATTACTACCTCCACCTATACAAGCAACGACTGCATCTGGTAAACGCCCTTCCTTAGCTAAAATCTGTTCTCTAGTTTCAACGCCAATTACACGCTGGAAATCCCTAACGATTTTTGGGAATGGATGTGGTCCTAAAGCTGAGCCTAAAATATAATGAGTATCTTCAACATTTGTCACCCAGTAGCGCAGTGCTGCATTGACAGCATCCTTCAATGTTTTTGAACCTGTTTCTACAGACTCCACTTTTGTACCGAGTAACTCCATGCGAAAGACATTCAATTGTTGACGTTCTATATCCTCCGCTCCCATAAATACAACACATTCAAGATTCAATAATGCGCATGCAGTTGCCGTTGCCACCCCGTGCTGCCCTGCACCTGTTTCTGCCACTATTTTCTTTTTGCCCATTCGTTTTGCAAGAAACGCTTGACCAATCGCATTATTAATCTTATGGGCTCCAGTATGATTTAAATCTTCACGTTTTAAATAAATCTTCGCGCCGCCTAGCTCTTTTGTTAAATTTTCTGCATAATACAATGGCGTCTCACGGCCAACGTATTGTTGTAAATAATAGGCCAATTCCTCAGTAAATGTTTGATCATTCATTGCCTCATCATAGGCCGCCTCTAATTCCAACAAAGCTGTCATTAATGTTTCCGGAACAAATTGTCCACCAAATTTCCCATAACGCCCTTCCTTTGTCGGTACACTATTTGCAATTGAATTTACCATTATACTCTTCCCTTCTTCACTGCCTGTATAAATGCGTTTATTTTTACTATGTCTTTTACACCGTCTGTCTCTACGCCACTCGATACATCTACCATAAATGGCGACACAAGTGATACTGCTTCTTCAATATTTTCAACTTGCAAACCACCTGCTAAAATTAGCTTTTCTCGTGGAATCCCTACCATCTCTAAGAGGGTCCAATCAAACGTGTGACCACTGCCACCTTTAAAATCTGTCCCTGGTGCATCAAATAAGTAATAGTCTACATCATAGTTAGCAGCAGCCTGAACATCTTCAATACCTCTTACGGATAAAGCTTTAATGGCTGGATAACCTTGCTGACGAATAAACTCCGGAGATTCTTCCCCATGATATTGCACATAATCTAATGGCACGCTTTCTACCGCTGTACGTAATTCCGCTGCGCTTGGATTAACAAAAACACCGATTTTTAAAACGCCCTCTGGCACATGTTTGGCTAATTGCTGTGCCTGTTCAACCGTCACTCGTCGTTTACTTGGTGCAAAGACAAAACCAATTACATCCGCTCCTGCCTCTACCGCTGCCTGCACATGCTGTTGTTCCTTCAGTCCACAAATTTTTACCTTCGTCATACAGATGCCCCCACCTTATTGACCTGTAAACTTTTTAGCGCAGTACCTGCATCACCACTGCGCATTAATGACTCACCTACAAGAACGCCACTAGCCCCCATGGCTGCCACTACTTTAGCGTCTTCTTGCGTCCAAATCCCACTTTCACTTATTAATACTTTCTCTCCTTCGAACGGAAAAGCTTCTGCAATTTCACGTGTCCGTTCCAGACTCACCTCAAAGGTACGTAAATCACGGTTATTGACGCCAATTAGCTTGGCCCCCACTGCAATAGCACGTTCAAGCTCCTCTAAATCATGCACCTCCACTAAGACTTCTAGATTTAAGCCTGTTGCATAGCTATATAGATCGCGTAATGCCTCATCTGTTAACGCGGCTACAATTAGTAAAATAATAGATGCACCTGATGCCTTTGCAAATCGAATTTGCACACGATCGATCATAAAGTCCTTACAAAGAAGTGGCGTTTGAACAGCATTTGCAACTGCAGCTAAATCATCAAAGGAGCCTTTAAAAAACTTTTTATCTGTTAAAACAGAAATGGCCGCTGCTCCAGCTTCTGCATATTTTTTTGCCTGCGCCACTGGATCTGCCCCTTCTGCGATAAGTCCCTTTGAAGGGGAAGCACGCTTCATTTCAGAAATAACCTGTAATGTTTCAGCTTTTCTCAATCGTTCAAATAATGACGGACGCAGATTTTCTGTAAAATTAGCTAACGGGTCGGGCTGTTCAAGTAAAGCACTAACTTCTATCTTTTTTTGTTCAAGAATTTTATTTAAGATATTCATTGTTGGACCTCCACTCTTTTAATATGCTCACTATAAGCGACAACTGCCTCTAATTTTTGAAGGGCACGACCGCTAAAAATACTATCCTTCGCCATTTCTACACCTTCTTTAACAGTTTCAGAAATTCCATAGCTGAACAACCCAATACCAGCATTCAATAAAACCGTGTCAAAGTAAGCACTTTGTTCACCAGCTAATAATTTACGCATAATAGCGGCATTTTCATCTGCATTGCCTCCACGAATGGCCTCTATTGGTGCATAGCTAAGACCCGCATCCTCTGGAGTTAAAGAAAAAGGAATCAAGTCTCCTTTATCTACTAAGACAAAAGTATTTTGGCCAGCTAATGACGCCTCGTCTAAACTTAGTGGCCCAGAAACGACCATTGCACGTTCACGCCCGAGCATTTGTAATACCGAAGCATACTCCATGACAAAATTCGGACGGTTAATGCCGGTAAATTGCGTCGATAAAGGCACTGGATTCGTAAGTGGACCGACAAGATTAAATATAGTTGGCTTGCCTAGTGCCCGACGTACCTCGCCGATTCGCTTTAATTTTGGATGCACATTTGGAGCATATAAAAAGGCTATTCCTTCTTTCTCTAACAGCTCAACAGTTTGCTCAATGGAAATATTCGTATGAATACCGAGTGCTTCCAAAACATCAGAGCTTCCGGATGCCGAAGAAATTTTGCGATTCCCGTGCTTCGCCATTTTGACACCTGCCCCTGCTAACACAAAGGCGCAAGCCGTACTTATATTAAATGTATTAAGACCATCACCACCGGTTCCGCAATTATCCATATAGATCCCAGCTTTTGCTGGTACGTCTAGTGCAAAGGAACGCATAACGGTAGCTAATGCCGCTACTTCATGTGCTGTTTCACCTTTAACAGATAATGCTGTTAAAAAGCTTGCAATTTCTTCCTTCGGTGTGTCATCTTGGAACATCCATTTTGCTGCCTTTAGCATTTCCTCATACATTAAATGCTCTCGTTGTTGTATTTTTTGACGAATACCATCCATTAATGTGGACCTCCTTCTTTTTCAAGTAGCTGTAAAAATTCCTGTTGGTCCTCTTCTATTTGTTTTAAACTTTCATCGACATTTGTGTATTTGGTCACCGTTACAGTTGTTTGCAGATGCATCGTTTCATTTTCTATGACAATGGATTTCCCTGTTAAAGCAAAATCAAGATGACCGTTAAAACCAATAAATCCAAGAGCTCCTCTAAATATCTCCGTAACTTGATTAGATTTCCCAAAATAGTCCCTTACCTGTTCTTTTGGCATACTTGCTGATGCAAAAGGTGGTAACGTCGCAGCTAATACATCCAGTGCATGGAGCATCGGTAATATTTGCCCTTCGACTCTCGATGCCATGTGTAATGCATGCTTTGAGCGTTCAATTCTCATCGCCTCAATGACTTGAATGGAATCTCGGAAGCACACAGACTGTAACTCTTGTCGCACGGCAGAAACAAGTACAGCATGCGACTTCCTAATATTTGTGTTTTCATAGAGCTTTCGTTCATGTTCTAAATCTTCACCTTTTGTGGAACCTCTTGGATATGTCCCCTCTGTTGGTGTTGCAATCACACGCTCACCTTTTACACGAATTAGGCTTTCAGGAGATGTTCCTAAAACAACATGATCCTCAAACTCTACATAATACATATACGGAGCAGGATGTTTTTTACGCAATTGACGATATAAAGCGAAAGCATCTCCTTGTAAATTTGCTAAAAAACACTTTGATAAAACGACTCTTGTAATATCTTCATCTAAAATAGCTTTGATAGATGTAAGAGAATTTGCAAATTGTTCATTCGTAGACGATTCAAAAGGTTCATAGCTACAAGTTGTATCCTCATCCTCCCTACCGTTTAAAAGTTGCTCTGCCAACTCTTCTAAATTTGGTTCTTTTTTTTCTGCATCGATATTTGTATGAATCAAAGTAACCTCATCTGTTACATGATCAAACACAATGACCGTCTCATACACATGGAAATGCACATCTGGGAGCTGCACTTTATCCTGAGCAGTTGATAAAATCGTTGTTGCATCATGACCAATATAACCAACAGCTCCTCCTGAAAACGGGAATTGTGTCGTATTGGATATACGCGGCATTAATCTTTTCAATAAAACAAACATATCGCCCTTATGTGTATAGGTGTTTCCAGTCTTATATGAATATTCCTGAATCTCCTCTCCATAGCCTTTATACGTTTTTCTTGGATTAGCACCAATAAAAGAAAAACGTCCTGCTCCCTCATGCTGTGCTGAACTCTCAAGTAAAAATTTACGCTTCCCTTGTAGGCGTCTAAAAATTAAAATCGGTGTTAAAGAATCAGCATTAATGGTTTTCATTTTTGTTCTTGAACTCGTCGATTGCATAATTACCAAGCTCCTTTTCTTATAAATTCACTAACGTTTAACTAAAAAATGTATAGCACCTGAATCGACTTTTATTGAATAAAGTTGAATAAAAAGGATCATCATCATAGCGTAGGGTTGATTTCCGTTCCGGCTGGGCTCTTTGCCACTGACGCACAGATAAAACATTTGCTGCTGGCGCTTCGCTTTCGCACAGAGCAAAGCTTCCTGGGGGCGTCCTTCTTTTTTTGACCTAACCACCGCCGATAATGTCTACAAATTTATTAGTAATATCTTCGGAGCATTCATCCCATGCAAATAGAAGCAATAAAAAAAGTCCTCTGCAAATAGGATTTTTCCTAATTGCAGAGGACGATCATGACCGCGTTGCCACCTCATATTAGAGCATATTTGCTCTCCCTTATGTGCTCAAACTTAGTTCGTCAGTAAAATTGACATATCTTTTTAATTAATGTAAAAAGATTTGTCTAAATCGAAGCACCCCCTATAACGTGGGGAATCCGTTCGCTATTATCAATTCCGCCTTGGCGTAATAACATCCGGCGTTCAGTAGGTGTTTGTATACCCACTGGATGAAGATAATTAGCGACTCTCATAAGTCCATTCACATAAGCTACAAATCAGTTCGCACCAGCCACTGACTCTCTAAATTGCACACTTACGCTACTACTCTTATTCAACAATTTCTCAGCTATTCTCATCTAAACTCAGCTCATCTGTTCTAAGGCTGACCTCGCTCCCGAGACCAACTACCTTGTATCGAACAAAAAAGTTAGCCTTATTTTATGCCAAGCTATGAAAATTGTCAATCAATTCAGAGAAAAAGGAAAATGTTGAAAGGACTTTTGAAATTATATAATAGGAAAAATCACCTTCTATCTGCACCAGTAAAAGGGAATTAAACTACCTACTTTTGAGAATTTATCAAGTATTGACCTTGTAAAAATATCAAGTTATAGTAAATTTAGACCATTGATTCTCTAATACATTAAAGAAGGTAGGAACGAATATGTCCGTTCGAAAAAAACTAAATATAGGTTTTATTTCACTCACTTGTTTACTTTTAATATCAAGTATTATTGCATTTTTTCAATTTAAGTCGGTGGAAGGAGATATAGTAGAGGTACTTGATCACAGAATCGTGCAAATTGAATTAACAGAGGAAATACAGCAACAGCTTGCCTCACAGGGGCTTTTTTTACGTTCCTATATTCTGAATATTAAGGATGAGACGACAAAATCAAATTTAGAACGTTATGAAAAACAATTACCAGAAACAATCCAAGAACTTTCAGGCATTGTTCGTTCCGATTACACAAAAAATATTATGAAGCAAGTAACCGAATTACAGCAAGATTTACTAACAAGTTCTGATAAAGCAGTGCAAGCATTTAATAGTGGAAATACAGATTTAGCTTTATCATACATAAATGGAGAAGTTACAAAAAGCAACAAAGAAATTTACACACTGACAAATGATTTATTAAACTATCATGATGAACAGCTGCAAAAGGTTAAAAGTAGTGTTGTCCAAACAGTTGCACAAGCTATTATTATTTCTATTGCCTTACTTGTTTTAAGTGCAATTGTTGGTTTATATTTTATGTATTTTGTAAAACGCTCCATCATTCAACCGCTTCATAAAGTGATTAATGCAGCCGATACGTTAGCACACGGTGACTTAACGATTGCTCAGCTTGAACATAACTCAAAAGATGAGATTGGTACACTTGCCAATGCAGTGAATGCGTTAAAACAGAATTTATCTGTACTACTTAAAAATATTCAGGACAACGCGACACAATTATCTGCCGCTTCTGAAGAGCTTTCCGCTAGCACTGTGGAAGTGACAACAACTTCAAGCGACATCTCACATCGAGTACAAGACACGTCAAACCATCTAACTTCATCTGCTAGTGCCTCTCAACAAAGTGCTCTAGCTATGGATGAAACAGCTGCTGGTGTACAACGAATTGCTGAGGCTACTCAAAATTTGCATCACAATGCTATAAATATGACACAGCTTGCTAATACCGGGGGGGAAACTATTACGACTGCCAAGGAGCAGATGGATACAATTTCTGAGTCAACTACACGAATTGCCGATTTAACGCAAAAGCTAAGTAAGCAATCTGAAGAAATCGGGCAAATTACAAAAGTAATTACGGCTATTACTGAACAAACAAATTTACTGGCGCTCAATGCTGCCATCGAAGCAGCACGAGCTGGTGAGCACGGCAAAGGCTTCGCGGTTGTAGCAGATGAAGTACGAAAGCTTGCTGAAGAATCCAAGCAATCTGCTGGCCAAATTGTCGCCCTTACAAATGAAATTCAAACGGATACAAAAAACGTTGCCACTGCTGTGCATGAAGGATTAGTATCTGTGCAGGATGGTGTAGCAAAAATTCATGAGGCCGGTGATGCATTCGATTCTATTACAGAGTCTGTGCAAACATTTACTGACCAAATTGAAGATATCTCAGCCACTTCGGAACAAATCTCAGCTAGTGCTGAAGAAGTAGCTGCCTCTGTAACAGAAATTGCAAATGGTGCGAGTATTTCAGCGAGCAACTCACAAATCATTGCTGAAGCAGTAGAAGAGCAAGCTGCAACAATGCAGCAGGTGAATGAGGTAGCTGAGGAATTAAGCAATAACGCTCAGCAACTCCAAGCATTACTTCTGCAATTTAAACTTTAACTTCTTTCAACAATTGTTTTGGTAGCGAAAGCGAAGCGTCAGCTACAATTGTTTTATGTAACGTAAGTGAAACGGCAGTTACAATTATTTCCTGCCGCTACGCTTTCGGTACAAATAGACATTTATTGAAAAAGTTATAGTCTCCGTACGCAATTATGCCGAGGCATAATTGATTATATGAAACAAAAAGAATCTGCTACTTTCCAAAGAAAGCAAGCAGATTCTTTTCTTTATAAAAAAACAGGGAAAGAAATGTTTCCTTTCCCTGTTTTAAAGACTTATGTTAAACAGTAGGCTCGTCAGTACCCCATTGTTTTTTCTCTTTTTTGTGTATTTGACCATCTGATTTTTTCATTTCACGAACTTTAAGTGAATACCAGATTTGTGCAGCAATACAAATTGAAGAATACATACCTGTGATTAAACCGATTAATAACGCGATTGAGAAGTTTTGAATCGACGGTGCACCTAAAATAAGAAGTGACACTGTCACGATAATAACCGTTAACACTGTGTTAACAGATCGACCCATCGTTTGACGTAGTGATTTGTTCACGATATCCGCTAACACTTCACGGTCTTTAATCGTATCATATCGATCTAAGTTTTCACGCATCCGGTCAAACGTAACGATCGTATCATTAATAGAATAACCGACAATCGTCAGTACAGCTGCAATAAACGTAATATCAACTTCTAAGCGCATGAAACTAAATACAGCAACAATTAAGAATACGTCATGTAGTAACGAGACAATCGCCCCAACACCCATGCGCCATTCGAAACGAACCGCTACATAGATAATGATACCGATAGCCGCAAGTGATAATGCTTTTACAGCATTTTTTACAAGCTCTTTACCGACAGTTGGTGACACTGTACTTACGCCAGGTTCATGACCATATTTTTTGCCAGCTTCTTTTTTGAATTTTAAAATTTCTGCTTGCGATAGGTCATGTTTGTAACGGATAACCGCAGAGTTACTCTTTTCACCTGTCAAAACGATATCTTCAGATGAGAAGCCAATACTATCTAGATATTTAGATACTTCTTCTTTATTCAACGTTTGCTCCGCCTCAATTTGCACACGAGTACCACTTAAAAAATCAATACCAAGGTTTAGACGGAATATACCAAGAACCACTAAACCAGCTACTAGAATAGCTAATGAGAATGTATAGAATTTCTTACGGTTGTGTACAAAGTCAAAACGATCAAATTTCGTTGATAAATCTAATGTACCAATATTTTCATCTAAGCTATGCTGTTTAGATTTTGCAATACCAAACCATGCTGGATTGTTGAAATAGCCACTATTTGCAAGTAAAGCTAATAGTACACGAGAACCCCAAACAGCTGTTACGAAGCTTAGTAAAATACTAATAATTAATGTTGTTGCAAATCCTTTAACAGAGCTTGTCCCCCATTGGAATAATACAGCAGCAGCTAATAATGTAGTTAGCTGTGCATCGATAATTGCTGATAAAGACTCCTTCGAGCCAATCTGGAATGCTTGTTTAACCGAATAACCTACTCGTAGCTCTTCACGAATACGCTCCGCTGCTAAAATATTCGCATCAACGGCCATCCCTATACCGAGCACGATAGCTGCAATACCTGGCAGTGTTAATACCGCGTTAATCCAGCCAAATACAACTAGTACTAGGAACGTGAAAATAGCAAGTGTAATGATGGAAATAAAGCCAGGTAAACGATAGTAGAATAGCATAAATAAGAAAATTATTACTACGCCTACAACACCTGCGAAAATTGTACTTTTCAGTGCTTGGTCACCAAATTGTGCACCAACTGAAGTAGAATAAATTTCTTTAAGCTTTACAGGAAGTGCCCCAGCATCTAAAATACCTGCTAAATTTTTTGTTTCTTCAACTGTGAAATTCCCGCTAATCATTACATCCGTTGTATTTAATGTTTGGTTAACAGTTGCTGCAGATGCATAACGAGGCTTCGCTTTTTGTGATTCAGCTTTATATGAATCAACACCATCTTCAAAGTCTAACCATACAACGAGTAAATTTTGACCTGCTGGTTTAGCGGCAATTTTACTAGTTATATCAGCAAATTTCTTTGCATCTTTTAATGTTAGGGAAACAATTGGACGGTTTTGTTGGTCAAAGGAATCCTTAGCGCCACCTGGCTTTAAGTCATTACCATCCAGCAATATATTGTCATCGACATCACGGAATGTTAAATTCGCAGTAGTAGACAATAATTTACGTGCTGATTCTTGGTCTTCGACACCCGCTAATTGTACACGAATACGATTTTTGTCTTCAACCTGAATGCTCGGTTCACTTACCCCGATAGCATTTACACGTTCACCAAGAGCTGTTGCTGTTGCCGACAAAACACCCGGTGTAATTTCTTCTCCCTTGTGTAATTCTGTCACCTCATAAAGAACCTCAAACCCGCCTTGTAAGTCAAGACCTAGCTTAATGTCCTTTAAGACGCCGCTTACAGTCGTACCAATGGTTGCTGTAAAAATAACCAATAGTAATACGAATGCAACTATACGACTTTTTAGTTTCATTTATAAATCCTCCTCGAATTGGTGTAAGGCAATTCCTTACACTACAAACAAGTATAATAGCAAGTCCTTTTGAAACGTTTATTCCTCCTTTTCCTTTAGAATAATGTTGCCTGTGCTTCAAAAAGATTGCTCTACTTATTTCAATCGTTCATAACGCGCAAATTTATCCCTGTATTTGAATAGGTGTATTCCTCCAGATTTAGAAAAGAATTATTAGGAGGTATTTGAATAAATATACTTATACAAATAAAAAAAGCGCAACACACTCATTATGAAACACGTTGCGCTTGGTGTCAATTCAACACTTTTAGTATTCTTTTATTATTTGACAAATTTCACACATTCTTCTTAAGTTTTAACCGGACCAAGTAGCATTTTTAACTCTTCCGTATTCAATTCTGTAAACCATTCATTGCTTTGTAAAAATTCTACTTGATTAAATGATACGATATCAGATGGTGATACTGAAAAAATAGTGGAGATAATTTCATGTAAACGTAATTGTTCAATATTTTTTTTGCGCCATTTTTTTTCTATACAGAAGCGCCATAGTTCTTCTGCTGTAATCGCATCATATTGAAAATGTTTAAACTCTTCTATCTTACTATCAATTGCAGGACGAATTTTTTCAAATAGTTGCTCATACTGCATACTCATTTTGAATCATCTCCAATCAAAGTTGTATCGTAAGACATGTCTGCATACAAATAGTGTAAATGAATTTTTGTGGCTTGAGAAGGGACGGATGGCATGAGTTCTTTTGTACGGGGTACACTATTTTTAATGTTCGTGATTTTTTTATCAAAACTCTTTGGCTTCTTTTATAGAATGCAATTTATGCGTATCGCTGGTGAAGAGGCAGTCGGCATTTATATGACCGTCTATCCGGCGTTCATTTTCTTCATCTCACTCATTCAACTTGGACTACCTATCGCTGTGGCAAAAATTGTAGCAGAGTTACTAGCAAAGAACAAACGCGAAGGCATCTATGGTGTTATGCGTACGGCTATACTTTGGTCATTTATTGGAATGATCATCTTTATGCCGATTGTTGCACTTACTATACCATATATCTCGACTACACTTTTACATAATGAACAAACAACAATTACGCTTTGGATTGCACTCTTTGCTGTACCAGTGTCAGTTGGTTCTGGCTTATTGCGCGCTTATTTACAGGGTATTGCGAAAATTACACCAACAGCTTGGGCTCAAATGATTGAGCAAATTATCCGCATTACCTTCATCACATTTACACTGCCTTTTGTGGCTGCCTATGATAACGCTGCCGTTACAGCAGCCTCTGCTATGGGTATTACGCTTCTAGCTGAAGTCGTTGCTTTCTTGTATTTGTGGATGCATTATATTGTCTCAAAGAAAAAATTATTGACACAAAAAAACAAAATTGAGGCTTATCCTTCCTCTCCGATGTTACGGATTGCCCTTCCTTCTGCAGGAAGCAAGCTATTTGGATCTTTTACTTGGTTTTTAGAGCCTATCATTTTTTTAAAGGCTTTAACAATGGCAGGATTAACAGCCTCCGCTGCAACAATTTTATATGGGGTTATTTCAGGTGTACTAGTCCCCCTATTATTATTCCCGGCTTTTGTGTCTGCAGCACTTTCGATCGTTCTTATACCAGCTGTTAGTGATGCCGTTGCACGTCAGCACATACCGCTCCTACAGGAACGTATTTCTGTATCATTGCGACTTTCATCATTAGTGGGCTGTGTTGCTGCTACGTACTTTTTCGTTCATGGAGACGACTTAGCTATGAAGCTCTTTCACTTACAAGAAAATCGTGGATATGTGAAAATATTGGCCCCTATTTTTTATTTTTATTATATACAAAGTCCATTGCACTCTATATTACAAGCAATCGGTGAGGCTCGTGCAGCAATGATGAACTCCATTTATGGTGGTCTTGGTAAACTCTTTGTCATGTTCGTACTTGCTTCTCAGCCTGGGATACAGGAAAAAGGTGCCGTTGTAGCAATTGGCTTTGGCGTTTTATTAACTTCATTTTTGCATATCGCAACAGTAAGACAGCGCAAAAATTTACGTGCTGGCTTTAGAATGTTTGTCGTGCCATATAGCTGCTTTATTGCTGTTTGTGTTACTCAGTATTTCCTGATGCAAATAATGCCACTGCCTTTTATTTTAAGTAGCTGTGTAACGTTGTTTTTACTATTTACTTTCTTATTATTTACCAATCAGTTGCGCATAACTGATTTGCGCTACCTTCGTAAGCTGGCCAAGAAAGTTTAAGATTCTTTCAGCTGGATATGAAGCCGATCTTCTTCCCAAACACAAAAAAATACTATGTTACTATCCGTAATATTATTTTTAGCAAGCTCTGCTATTAACCAATCAGTATCTTTATGCAAGACCTGTAAATGCCTATCCTGAATATCACCGTCGATAATCAGTGGGTAAACAAATGCCTTTTCATCTTTTTGGTATACAGACAGATTGCCCGAGGGCTCTAGATAAGCATAAGCAATATCTGTAACGGAAGCATTTCCGTTTTCGCGTAATTGTTGACACAAATCATCTAAATTATAGCGTTGCTTGCGCATTTCACTTTCTAAAATGACACCATCTCTTATCAGTAATACTGGATCACCATCAACTAGATCACGGAATTTTTTACTTTTGAGTGAAATATATGCAGTTGTTATTTGTATGAAAAACAATATGATGATTGGTAAAATCACACTAAATAAAGGACTTTCGAAATCATCAAGTGCAAACGCAGCAACCTCAGCCATTAAAATGGATACAACTAAATCTATTACAGATAATTCGCCGACCTCACGTTTACCCATTAAACGAAAAATTATTAGGATAAACACATATAAAAAGCATGTTCTAAAAATAATCGTTAAATATTCTTCCATACAGTCACCCCCATAATATAAGGTGACCGTGTACGTTACTTTTTATACAAAAAAAGCCTTGTCAAAAATGAATTCTGCATTTTGACAAAGCTATTTATATGGTGTAAGGCGTTGTCCACTAATGTTGGACAACGCCTTTAAAATCAATTTTAGTCATTGTTAACTCGTCCGATTGCCTGACGATCAAATTTTACGCGCACATTGTCTGCGATTTTTAATGTTATAGTTGTGTCCTCAATTGAGTCAATCTCACCATGTAAACCACCGATTGTAATAACTTTATCTCCACGTTGCAAATTACCCTGCATATTTTGTGTTTCCTGCTGTCTCTTTTTGGCAGGGCGGATTAAAATAAACCACATTGCAACGAACATGATTAAAATCATGATTAAGCCAGAATATTGTTCCATCATTCTTGCCCCCTTTCTAATTCTCACTTTTTTAGTATAGACTATTCCACCCTAAAAAAGCGACGGACAAGCCCATTTTTTTTCTATATTACTAATATTTTTTCTAAGATAGACAATTTTTTGCTAGAAATATTCACATTTCACACAAATTTACATGATTTTTTTACTAAATATTAGAAGTTCTTTGCGTTTGGTCCATTAAAGCCATATTTCTCGAAAAATTCTTCTCGGAAATCACCAAGACGGTCCTCGCGTATTGCCTCACGTACTTGTTCCATTAGCTTCAATAGGAAGTGTAAGTTATGGTAAGTCGTTAAACGGATACCAAACGTTTCTTCCGTACGAATTAGATGGCGGATATAGGCGCGTGAATAGTTTTTACATGTATAGCAATCACAATTCGGATCAATTGGTCCGAAATCACGTGCATATTTTGCATTTTTAACAACTAAACGACCTTCAGATGTCATTAATGTGCCATTACGGGCAATACGTGTTGGTAATACACAGTCAAACATATCAATACCACGAATAGCACCATCAATTAATGAGTCAGGTGAACCGACACCCATTAAATAACGTGGTTTATTCGTTGGCATTAATGGTGTTGTAAACTCTAACACTCGGTTCATAACATCCTTAGGCTCACCAACAGATAGTCCTCCAATTGCATAACCAGGGAAATCTAGCTCTACTAATGCTTCTGCAGAACGACGGCGTAACTCCTCGTATTCTCCCCCTTGAATGATACCGAATAGACCTTGGTCTTCTGGACGTTTATGTGCCTCTTTACAACGTTTAGCCCAACGAGTTGTACGGTCTACCGATTGCAGCATATAGTCATATGTCGCAGGGTAAGGTGGACATTCATCAAAAGCCATCATAATATCTGAGCCTAAATCATTTTGAATTTCCATCGCCTTTTCTGGACTTAAAAACAATTTGTCCCCATTCAAGTGATTGCGGAAATGAACCCCTTCTTCTTCGATTTTACGGAATTGACTAAGTGAGAATACTTGGAAACCACCTGAATCTGTTAGAATCGGGCGATCCCAGTTCATAAATTTATGCAAGCCACCTGCTTCTTTAACAATATCATTACCTGGTCGTAGCCATAAATGATACGTATTTGACAGAATAATACCTGCATTCATGTCCTTTAATTCCTCAGGTGACATTGTTTTAACAGTTGCTTGTGTACCAACAGGCATAAAAGCTGGCGTTTCAAAAGAGCCATGTGGTGTATGGACGATGCCAAGGCGTGCTCCTGTTTGCTTACAAGTATGAAGTAGCTCATAACGAATTGCTGGTTGTGTCATATTATAAAAATCCCTCTCTTATCTAAAGTAAAAACAGTACTCCGATTTTTATCTTTATTCTCCTTTTGGACGAATAAACATAGCATCACCAAAGCTAAAGAAACGATATTTTTCTTCTACAGCTTGATGATATGCACTTAAAATTGTTTCTTTTGTTGCAAGCGTACTAACAAGCATTACTAGGGTAGACTTTGGTAAATGGAAGTTTGTGATTAAACCATCTACAACAGTAAATTCATATCCCGGATAAATGAAAATAGACGTCCAACCTTGTTCTGCTCGCACTTCGCCTTCATATTTAGAGCCGATAGTTTCTAATGTACGTGTAGAGGTTGTACCAACTGCAATCACTTTTCCACCATTACTCTTCACTCTATTTATGATAGATGCGGTTTCTTCCGTTACACTATAAAATTCTGAATGCATTTCGTGATTTTCAATTGAATCTACACTTACAGGACGGAAAGTTCCAAGTCCCACATGTAAAGTGATAAATACAACTTCGACCCCTTTTGCTTTTACTTGCTCAAGTAATTCTTCTGTAAAATGCAAGCCAGCAGTCGGTGCTGCAGCTGAGCCACGCTCTTTTGCATAAACGGTTT
The DNA here is from genome assembly GCF_050280325.1 of Lysinibacillus sp. NPDC093216. NCBI lineage: Bacteria > Bacillati > Bacillota > Bacilli > Caryophanales > Bacillaceae > Lysinibacillus > Lysinibacillus sp. NPDC093216. The sequence goes on from NZ_JBNNVB010000004.1 coordinate 133,692, forward strand.
GGTAACGATCCTTGTCCTCTAATTTTTCACGAATATATGGAGGTAGTGGCATCTCACCAAGTTGCTCTAAAATTTCATAAAAAATCCCATTATATTTAAACTCAAATGTACGCCCACCATGATCAAGCTCTCCTGTACAAGTAGCTGTCAGTAAGCCATCTCCAAATGTTACAACTGTGCCGACTTTTACACGTTTAGCTGGTTTAACAAGTGTTTCCCATTCATCCGTACCTGCCATTTGCTTTAATAGCAGTACTTCTATATGAGCACCAGTTTCTTCTTTAACGCCCATTAAACGCGCTGGTAAGACTCTTGTATCATTTAACACAAGGCAGTCTCCCGCTTGTAGCTCATCTAAAATATGAGCAAAATGATGATGCTCTACATTTTGTGAGCCTGGCGTCACTACCATTAAACGACTAGCTGTTCGGTCCAAAAGTGGTGTTTGTGCAATAAGCTCTTCTGGCAATTCAAAATCAAAATCTTCTACACGCATGAAAATACTTCCTTCTTCTAGGTTTGTTGGGGATACTCATATCCAAAATGTTCGTAGGCTGAATGTGTTGCCACACGTCCACGTGGCGTACGTTGTATAAAGCCAATTTGCATCAAATATGGCTCATATACATCTTCAATCGTTACGCGTTCCTCGCCTATAGATGCTGCCAGCGTATCTAAGCCTACAGGGCCACCACGGAAGCGCTCAATCATATTGGTCACAAGTTTATGGTCAATATGGTCAAGTCCTCTAGGATCGACTTGTAATAGCTCAAGCGCTTGCTTAGCAAGTCCCTCCGTTATCATACCATCTCCGATCACCTGTGCATAATCTCGCACTCGTTTTAGCAAACGGTTAGCAATACGGGGTGTACCACGTGAGCGTGTCGCCATTTCAAGTGCTGCTACTTGCTCAATCTCAACATCAAATAAATGCGCACTACGTACAACAATTTCTGCAAGTGACGTATTATCATAATACTCCAACCTCAATAACACGCCAAAGCGATCCCTTAAAGGTGCTGATAATGCGCCAGCTCTTGTTGTGGCACCAACGAGTGTAAATGGCGGTAAATCTAGTCGTACAGAACGCGCTTCAGGGCCCTTACCAACGACAATATCTAAACAAAAATCCTCCATCGCAGGATAAAGCACCTCTTCTATTGCACGAGGCAGGCGATGTATTTCATCGATAAATAGCACATCCCCTGGTTCCAGTGAGCTTAAAATAGCTGCTAAATCTCCAGGGCGTTCAATCGCAGGGCCGCTAGTCATGCGCACATTGACATTCATTTCATTAGCAATAACAGCAGCTAATGTAGTTTTACCAAGTCCAGGCGGTCCATATAACAGCACATGATCTAAACTTTCCTGACGAAGCTTTGCCGCTTCAATGAAAATTTGTAAATTCTCCTTTACCTTATGTTGACCAATGTATTGTGCTAATCTTTGTGGCCGTAAAGATAATTCAAACTGTTCATCATAGCTACCTGCCTCACTAGCAATCATACGTTCAGACATGTACTTCCCCCCCTTTCACTATTTTAACTTTAATAGCAATTGTAAAGCTTGTTTCATAAATGCATCTGTTGTTTCAAGCTTGTCGTTTTCTTCGAGCTGTGGACGTATTTTTTCCAATTCTTTTTCAGAATAACCAAGTGCCATTAAGGCAAGAATAGCTTCTTCAAGCTCATGTTTATATGGATTCACACCAAATAACGGTAGCTCATCTTCTGTACTTGGCAGCTCAATTGTCTCCAACAATCCGCCAAGTTTACCTTTTAAATCTAGAATCATTTGACGTGCCGTTTTCTTACCCACACCAGGAAACTTTACTAAAAACGATTCATCTTCTCGTTCAATGGCACTGATAACCTGTTGCGGATTCCCAGTAGCTAAAATAGCAAGTGCACCCTTCGGTCCAATTCCTGATACTAAAATAAGTTTACGAAACAGCTCTCGTTGGTCTAAACTTGGAAAGCCATATAACACTTGTGCATCCTCACGTACATGCAAGTGAACAAAAATTTGTTGTTCAAGGGCCGATGTCCGGAACGCAAATGGATTTGGTGTATTAAGCTGCCAGCCAATCCCTTGCTGTTCAAGGACGATATACTCCGGAGTTATACGCTTTACTTGTCCTTTTAAATAATCATACATTCTATAATCCCTCACAATCATCGTCTTCGATTATAGCATATTACGAACGAATGCTCGACTATAAGAAATAACACAAGTAGTCGTTCACATACAAAAATGACCGCCAAAAGACGGTCATTTCTTTATCATTTTATCAATATCGTACCACAGTTTTGGCCAATATGTGAGAGCCCGTTTTGTAAATGGCACTAAATAATCTAAAAATACCAGCTGTTGATTTAATGGTAAATCCGCTGCAAAAAGCCATTCACGTAATAGCTCATTTGGATATTTTAAACGATGTAGCTTTCTTTTATCTAATCGTTTCAACTCTGGTAGCTCAGCAAATATTTTACCAAGGTCATAATCTACGGCAGGCAATACACGATGTAACCATAAAATGTATTCATCATCTGCTTCCCCAAGGTGAGCCAAATCAAAATCAATTAAACGTAATTCCCCATCTGAGCACCATAAAAAATTATGATGGACGACATCTCCATGTAAAAGCGTTGTTTCTTTTTCAGGTACATCTTCCTGAGCGATTAGCTGTAACGATTTCTCACTATAATGTAAAATTTGATTGATTTCTTCCTTTGTTAAAAATGCACGAAATTCATTCCATCTGCTTTTAAAACGCATATGGCGCATTTGCCATTTTAAAAGCTGTGAATAGGTGTGCAAACCTGGCACCCGCTGCCAAGCAATTTTTTTATTTGTATCATGTAATGTATTTAATAGCTTTAGTGATTCCTTTCGATCCTTTTTATATGCAAAATTAGCACTATGACTTCCTTCTTGCCAATCTTGCACGATTAAATACTCATCTTCACTTTTCATTAAAGGTAAGATCAACGAGGGCTCCAGATGTCCAAGTCGGCGATGAATAACCCTTACCTTTTCTGCTATTTCTATCTGCTTTGCTCGTTTCACAAAATAATTTTTGGATTGATATTTATACTTCCAAATATTAGGCTTTACTTCTTCGATAATATACGCTTTTTCACCATCGATAAGGCGTCATCCCGCCTGGAGAAAAGTGCGGTGACATCCATGGTCCTACCGAAGCATGTGGCATATGGCAATGTGAAGGACACGGCATTGGGCATGGTGGTGGACATGGCGGCGGACAACAACATGGGTCCATTTGCCAAGTCGGCATCATGACTGGTTGTGCGTGACAACCACATGGCTGTTCCATTTCCGGCATCATTTCCGGCATTGGCTGATATTCTGGATTCATAGGGAAGAATGGAGATGTACTAGATTCTAAGAACTCCTCCGCCCCAGCAACTTTTTCACAACCCATTTCACATGATGGTTGCTCTGGCATTGTATAAGCCTCAACTTGCGGTTCCATTGGCATTGGCATTGGCATTGGCATCGGCCAATACATATGATGATGCACTGGCTGATGGCAGCTTGCACAATGTGGTACTGCTGGCATTTGTGGCATTTGTGGCATGATAAAAATCGGTTGTGGCATTGGTGCTGGTGGTTGCGCCATCGGTTGGGCTACAGGCTGTGGTGGTGGTTGAATTTGAATTGGAGATACAGTTTGTTCTACACTTGGCATGACAACGTTTTGATTCCAGCTAAGCTCAACAGGCGCTGGCTGAGGCATCGGCATTGGCATTGGATAAGGAATTGGAATCATCTGCGGTTCTGGCATTGGTGGTGGTGGTACAACAATTGGTGGTGGCGTTGGTCTTTGAACCTCTTTTTCTTTAACGTGCCTTGTAGGTGACTCCTTGTGCATATGTTCTTTATGCATGTGCTCCTTATGCCCCTCTTTATGGGATTCTCTATGTCCCCCCTCTCTATGCATTCCCCAATCTGTTTCTCGATGATGTTCTCTATGTGGTTCTTTGTGTATTTTTTCAGGTAGGATAATTTCCATGCCCGGTACAATATAATCTGGATTAGCAAGATGGGCATTAAGCCGCTTTAAATCTTCAAACGAAATTCCGTACTCTTTCGCAATCTTCCACAACGTGTCTCCCTTTTGGACAATATGAATACGCAATTTTTTCCTCCCTTCCTCTCTTCGTATCATATGTTCAATGTTTCATTTGGATACAAAAATTTCACGCATGTTGGAAATGCTTCATGGTACACTAGTTTTAAGGAAAACTGCTTCCTTTATTACAAGCAGAGGTGATCTCTTATGAAAAAAATGTTAGGCGAAGAACGCCGACTGCAACTCCTAGCACAACTTAAAAAAAGTACAGCACCTATAACGGGGACGGACCTAGCTAAATTCGCTAATGTTTCTAGACAAGTCATTGTCAATGATATGACATTATTAAAGGCTAGAAATGAACCTATTATTGCAACTAGCCAAGGATATCTTTATATGCATCAGGAACAATTACAACAAACTGTTGAACGTACAATTCCTTGCTTCCACTCTGCTGAGGATGCAGAAGATGAACTTATAACAATAGTTGATTGCGGTGGTACAGTAAAAAATGTTATCGTTGAACACCCAATTTACGGGGAAATTACCGCATCCATTATGGTTTCTAACCGTCATGAGGTAAAAAAATTTATTCAACGCGTCAATGAAACACAGGCAAGTTATTTATCCGAACTAACAGGTGGTACACATCTTCATGTTATTTCTGCTCCTTCTGTTGACATTTTAGATTTAATTGAACTTACTTTGCAAAAAAAGAGCTATTTAGTTGTAGATCAATAATGTAACAAATTTTTATTGAATTTAAATGATTAACTTGAATTATCATTTAATTTTTATGAAGCTTATTTCATTTGTTCCATATTCATATTGAACTTACTATTGCAATTTCAACCAAAAGAGCTATCCACTTGGATAGCTCTTTTGTATGTCAATGAAATTAAGATATTAAAGTATGGCTCTGCGGCAAAATGAGGGGGGATTTCCGTCCGCTGAAACAGGAAGTGAGTAGCATGAAACGGAAATCATCCTCATTTAAAGCTCCAACATTCACAAAGAATTTCTTGGCCATTTTGTTTTTCAATACTATGAGCTATCCACTTTAATTGGATAGCTTCAAAGCTAGAGAAATCTATTTCGTTGTGAAGGTGTTGGCAATAAACATACTTCTTTTCGTCCAAAAAGACGATATCTATTTTTTGCAAATAACCGATACATTGTATTTCGTATAGATGGAGGAATCATGATCAAAATATAACAAACAGGCCAAAAACTATCTAATCTCCTACAGATTTTAAGTGCTGCCGTGGATTCAAAATATACCTTTCCCTGTTCAATTAATATGACACTATCAATATTTTCTGGTACTTCGTATTGTGCAAGTAATGCCTGCCCAGCTTCACTTTGAATGGACGCGAATTGAAAATACGCTGCTTGATCATATTTGATAATAAATTGCACACTGCTATCACAAAAATTGCACACTCCGTCAAATAATATAATGCCGCCCATACTGATTCCTCCTCGTCAAGACGAAATTGATTACTCGTCTGATGTTCGATAAGTAAAGTATGTACCAAGTGATTTCACCTTGCAACCAAGTGCAGCTAGTTCTTCCATAGCTCCACGCATCATAGGCTCCTTTTCATCTGCTAAAACATCAATCATAAAGAAATAATCACCTAAGCCTGTTTTTAATGGTCGTGATTCGATTTTACTTAAATTTAATTGTCGCCATGCAAATACTGATAATACTTGATGTAATGCCCCTGAACGGTCCGTTGGTAATGTAATCATGAAAGTTGTCTTCGCTTGTCCATCAGATAATTCTTGCGGCAATCGTCTATTTTGCTTTGATAATACGAAGAAGCGTGTATGGTTAAAATGGAAATCATGAATATCAGGTTGAACGATTTCTAAGCCATATTTAACTGCCGCCGCTGCATTTCCAACTGCCGCAATGCACTCGTTTGGATTTTCGGATACAAATTTTGCCGCTGCTGCTGTTGATGTTGTTTGATGTAACGGAGCATGGCTGAAGCGATAAAATAAATATTTATGACATTGGGCTAGAGCATGTGGATGTGAATAAACTCCTACGATTGACTCCCAATTGTCCTTCTGCTCTTTATTTACCATTAAATGCTGCTGTATTTTTAACTGAAGCTCACCTGTAACATATAAGGTCGCCTCATGAAATAAATAATCAAGCGTTAACGATACAGATCCTTCTAAAGCATTTTCCAGTGGTACAACTGCTAAATCTACCTTCCCCTTTGCTACCGCTTCAATACATTCTGGAATTGTAGAACAAGGGACAAGCCACTCATTCGGAAAGGTTGCCTTTGTTGCTAAGTATGTAAATGATGCCTCAGGTCCTAAATATCCTATTCGTTTTTCCCATTGTTGCTCTGTCATTACATGTACCTCCTTAACTACAACTTGTAGCTTTTGATTTTATATTTAAATGGCTCATCACCATAACGTGGGGTTGATTTCCGTGCCGACTGCGCGCTTTGTTGTTGCTGTCGCTTCGCTTTCGCACAGAGCAGAGCTCCGATGAGCCGCTTGGGGCAACAGATGTTTTTTGCGCGAAAGCGTAGTGCTAACGAAGCGTCAGCAGCAGGATGTTGGTCACGAAGGCGTTATCACAGGACGTGATGTTCTTAGCCTTCGTTCCTCTATTGCTGATCCCCAAGGAGTCGCGCAGTCTCAACTTCTCCCTAAATTTCACTAATGAAAAAATTCGGAATTTTCAATCCGTGAAATTCACTTTATATTTCTACATCAAATGTTAGGCAAAGGCATAATGTGAAGCTTTCCAAAATGCTCCGGCGATTGCCGCACCTCTTAAATCAAATTATAGAATTTTTTGTGATAGTCTTTATTTTTTGTTATAGAATAAGGAGCTGTCCCATGAAGTGATCATTTCATCACATGGGACTGCTCCTTTTGAGCTTATTTACATTCTGTCAAAAATTCAAACTTGCTGTCAGTCATTACAATGCACCAGAACTAATTACTTCCGCTGACTCTACAAAATCTAAACGTTTAAGTTGCTGTATTAAATCATCCAGTTCACATGTCATACTAGTGACATCTAACGATAATGTAACATTCGCACGTCCTTGAATCGGTATTGTTTGATGGATAGTCAGTACATTGCAATGCGTAATTGTCACTGTTTCTAAAAGCTTTGCAAGTGTTCCTTTACGGTCCTGAAGCTGTAAAAAGACTGTTAAAATGCGTTCCTGCACAATTGAATGAAAAGGAAATACAGCATCCCGATATTTGTAAAACGCACTACGCGATAAATCCACCTGCTTTACCGCATCCCAAATGGAAGATACCGAACCACTTGAAAGTAAGTGTTTCGCCTCCAAAGTTTTTTGCATAGCATCCGTTAAAACATCTTCACGAACTAAATAATATCGCTGATTCGCAACATTCTTCATACGCTTCCCCCTAAAACCTATTCTTAGTCGACAAATTCAAATTCGAATTCCAATAAGCGTACAATATCACCATTTTGTGCACCACGTTCACGTAATGCTTCATCGACGCCCATACCACGTAATTGGCGTGCAAAACGACGTACACCGTCCTCGCGGCTGAAGTCTGTCATTTTGAAGATACGCTCAATCGCATATCCACCAAGAATGAATGTACCATCAGGATCACGAGAGATTTCGATTGAATCTGCTTCAGATTGGTGTTTGTAAAGTACCGTTGCATCTGATTCTTCATCTAGATCGTCGAATAATGGGAATTCAGGAGTCACTTCCAGTAAGTCGGCAATTTCAAATAATACCGGCTTTAAACCTTGGCGAGAAACCGCTGATACTGGGAAGATTTTCGCATCTTCGCCCACTTTTTCACGGAAAATTTCTAAGTTTTCCTCTGCATCTGGCATGTCCATTTTATTTGCCACAATAATTTGTGGACGTTCTGTTAAACGAAGATTATATTGTTTTAGCTCATCATTGATTGTTAAGTAATCTTCATAAGGATTGCGCCCTTCCATACCCGACATATCAATTACATGTACGATAACACGTGTACGTTCAATATGACGGAGGAATTGGTGACCTAGACCAACACCTTCGTGCGCACCTTCGATTAAACCTGGTAAATCTGCCATTGCAAAGCTACGATGATCATCCGTTTCAACCATTCCTAAGTTCGGTACGATTGTAGTGAAATGATAAGCACCTATTTTTGGCTTTGCCGCAGAAACAACAGATAATAATGTTGATTTACCTACACTTGGGAAGCCAACTAATCCTACATCTGCTAGTACTTTCAACTCTAATATAACATTTAATTCTTGTCCTGGCTCACCTTTTTCAGAAAGTTCTGGAGCAGGATTGGCTGGTGTTGCAAAGCGGGAATTCCCGCGGCCACCGCGACCAGCTTTTGCGATAATCGCTTGTTGACCATGCTCGACTAAATCCGCAATAACAACGCCTGTTTCTTCGTTCATTACAACCGTGCCCGGTGGTACTTTAACGATTAAATCATCTGCACGTTTACCATGCATCCCTTTACTCATACCATGCTCACCACGGTCAGCCTTGAAGTGGCGTTTGTAGCGGAAATCCATTAACGTTCGCAGACCTTCTTCAACTTGAAAGACAACATTCCCGCCGTGACCACCATCGCCACCAGCTGGACCACCATTCGGTACAAATTTTTCACGACGGAAGGCTACCATTCCATCCCCACCGTCGCCACCTTTTACATAAATCTTGACGTGATCGACAAACATTTAATTCACTCCCTGCTTGCACTCAATACATATATCCAAGACGCATTTGTCTCTTCCACTGTTTGAATGTCTAATTGTTTCAAACCTTTTTCGGTGAATGCATCAGCACTCCATAGCCCATTTAACGTGAATGTCACGGCAAATGTATGATCGTCAACACGTACATCGAGCACTAATCTCTGCTCTGTAAATGGATCTAATGTATCATAAACATGCATAACTGTTTTGTTTAAGTAATCTACAACTTCCGAATCAACTGTATTTGTGACAGACATTTTTATGTCACCGCTAAGCTTCATTGGTAATGAAGGATAGCGCCAACCTGCTGTTTGCAGCCATTCGATTGTTTGCGGTAATTGTAGACGATTAAGGATAGAAAGTACTTGTAATTGTTCTGAATAATTTTGAATAAGTTTTTTTGATTCATCAATTCTACCTAAATCTAAATTCATGCGAATAAGCTGAAGCTGATTCACATAATCATGATTTGCAAAACGTATTACTTCACTAATGGTTAGTGATTGATTGTTCATCCCATTCACTCCAATAAAGTTATCCTTACTAGTATAACAAGTTTTGCTGTATTTTTCCCTTAATTCTTCAATCAATTATGCCGAGGCATAATTGTTGCTGTCGCTTCGCTTTCGCACAGATAAAACCTTGTTGCTGTCGCTTCGCTTTCGCACAGATAAAACCTTGTTGCTGTCGCTTCGCTTTCGCACAGATAAAACCGTGTTTCTGTCTCTTCACTTTCGCTACGAAAACACTTGTAGCTGACGCTTTGCTTTCGCTACCAAAACCATTTGTAACTGACGTTTCACTTACGTTACATAAAACATTTTGCTGAAAGAAATTGAAATTTAGCCAAAAAAAGGACTGCAATAAATGCAGTCCTCCGCTTTATGTTATCTTTTTAAAAGATTAAGCTTCTTGTGATGCTGGGTATACAGATACTTGTTTGCGATCGCGACCTAAGCGTTCGAATTTAACAACGCCGTCAACTTTAGCAAATAGTGTATCGTCACCACCACGACCTACGTTTGTACCAGGGTAAATTTTTGTACCGCGTTGACGGTAAAGAATTGAACCACCAGTTACGAATTGTCCATCAGCACGTTTAGCACCAAGGCGTTTTGACTCAGAGTCACGTCCGTTTTTAGTAGAACCTACACCTTTTTTCGATGCGAAAAATTGTAAGTCTAAAGTTAATAATAATTTCATTCCGTTCCACCTCCTACTTGGTTGTAGTTGATTTGGATGTATTGTCCGTAATTTTGCACCATCGAATACACTTGGGCAGTCATTACTTGGACAATTAACTGTAGTTTCGCATCAATCTCAGGCTCTAATTCTGATGGTAAGTTTACCTTAAGATAGCCTCCACCTTCAGCAGCTTGTTCGATTTCTGGCTGTAATTGTAATAGTGCATAAATAGCATTTACTGTACCAATGGCAATTGTAGATGCTCCAGCACATACTAAATCCTTACCAGATTCATCGTATTCTGCATGTCCTGAAAATTCAAATGCTGACACATGTCTATTTTCATCGTGATGAATCGTAACTTGTATCATTCGCTACACCTCACAATTAAGCGTTGATAGCTTCAACAACTAATTTTGTGTAAGGTTGACGGTGACCTTGTTTACGACGGTAGTTCTTTTTAGCTTTCAATTTGAAAACAACGATTTTTTTCGCACGGCCTTCTTTAACAACTTTAGCTGTTACAGTAGCGCCTTCTACGAATGGAGCTCCAACTTTAACGTTTTCGCCACCAACGAATAAAACTTTATCGAAAGTTACAACCTCGTCAGCTTCTACACCTAATTTTTCAATATAGATTTCTTGACCAGCTTCTACTTTGATTTGTTTACCACCAGTTTCAATAATTGCGTACATTTTACTGCACCTCCTCTTAGACTCAGACTCGCCTGTTTATAAAGGTGATCCTAGGATACTTAAACCTTTCCAGTGCGGTTGCAGTAGCACAGGTGCTACAAACAATAACATTAAAATATTACCACAAGATTTTTTTTAAGTCAATCTATTCATTACATATTTCTCGAATGCTAAACGATATTTTCGATACTTCCATTCCTTTAACGCTTGAAGCCATATAAATAAACATAAAATTGCTAAAAAAATAGATTGTGGGAGGTAACATAAAGTTACCATGAATAGTATAAAGGCGATTATAAGAGAAAACCAGTAATAATATTCAAACGCACGAACACTTGGAGTGAATAAAAATAAGCATGCTAAAAATATTCTACCACCGTCCAACGGAATAATCGGTAAAACATTGATTGCTAATAGCACAAGTTGCACATTAATAAATTTAGTAGCAAGCAGTTCTGGCATAAAAAAAGCGAGGCCAATCCCCAATATTGTAGCGATTGGTCCCCCTAAGGCAATCCAAAGGAGTGACGTTGCAGGCACAACCGCTGGATTTTCAAATTCTATTTCCCCTCCGTAAGGTGTAATAACGCATGATTTCACCTTAACACCACAAAGCATTGCCGTTAACAAATGACCAGCTTCATGCCATAATAACGAAGATAAAATAATGGCGTAATAAGCAATTTGACCAGTAAAAATCATTAAAAATACGAGAGGGATACATAGAAGATGCAGTTTAATTTTCATTGGACGCCGCTGTTTCAAGCCATTGTACAATCTGCTCTAAGCTATATTGTGTTTTATCTTTTTCAATCGAAATATAGAGTTGTCCCGCCTCTTTCATGCCGATTAAATCGTTTGCCTGCACCGTTGTATATGGAAGTTGTGCTAAACTATCCAGCATCCCATAGGATACTGTTGTACCATCATCATAGCTTATTGTCATTGTTTTACCGGTATATTTAGTATGGCCGGTAAAAACGACAAGACCATTCTTTCCAGCATAAACCGGTAGGCCCATGTCATATTGCAATAAAAAACCTTCCTTAAAAACTTGCGCATTGGCAAATGATAATAGTTCAGTTTGCCCAACATCACTCGAAACTAAAATTGTTGTATCTTCTTTATTTAGCCAACTTTGCCCGAGCTCACTTAAGTAGGTTAAATCTGCTGATGTTGTAACAAGTTTTCTCACAGGTGTTTCCAATACACCTTGATCCTCTAAACGTATTACAAGCATAATTGCAGCCACAAGCAGTATCGTGACCAACCATTTCCATTTTTTAAACAAGCCCTCATCCTTTTTTCACACTATATGAGATTGCATGTCCATTCATGCACAAGAAAAAAACCTTCTCGTACAAATGCACGAAAAGGCTGATGATTATTTAGAAAATAACGCTTTTAGTTTTGAAAATACACCTCTATGCTCATCTTCAATTGCCATAAGTGGCACAGACTCGCCAAGAATTCGACGGGCAATATTACGATAGCCTAGAGATGCTTTATTAGTAGGATCCATTACTACCGGTTCACCTTTATTGGATGATGAAATAACTCCTTCATTATCTACGATGATCCCTAATAAATCGATAGACAAATGTGTTGTAATTTCATTAACATCCAACGTATCACCGCTTTTCATCATATGCTGGCGAATGCGGTTAATAATTAGTTTAGGTGCAGTAATTTCTTCCTGTTCGAGCAAGCCAATAATTCGATCTGCATCACGCACGGCAGAGATTTCTGGCGTTGTTACAACAATTGCATGATCTGCACCAGCAACAGCATTGCGATAGCCTTGTTCAATACCCGCTGGACAGTCTATTAAAACATAGTCATAGTCCCTTTTTAATTCTTCTACTAAGCTCTTCATCTGCTCAGGTTTAACAGCATTTTTATCTGTCGTTTGAGCAGCAGGTAATAAAAATAGTTTCTCATCTACTCGTTTATCTTTTATTAACGCTTGATGAATCTTACAGCGTCCTTCAACAACGTCTACTAAATCATAAATAATCCGATTCTCAAGACCTAAAATTACGTCCAAATTACGAAGTCCAATATCAGTATCTACTAAACATACTTTCTTACCTTGTAGAGCCAATGCAGTCCCCAGGTTAGCCGTTGTCGTTGTTTTTCCGACACCGCCTTTACCTGAAGTTATGACGATCGCTTCTCCCACACTAGCTACCTCCCTTAGACACATTTAATAATGGTCGAATATTTTTTAACGCGTTTATTTGATCGTACGTAATGCGCCCATCATAGCCAATAAATGCACAAGTCATCTCTTCATGTTTAATAGCTTTTACATGCTCGTCCGACATTGCCTGAACCTGATCAGCAATCATAATATGTGTGGCTTCAAAAAGAGATGCTGCAATGATTGCCTCCTTATTACCATGAACGCCAGCATGCGCAATTCCCTTGAGTTTACCTAGGACATACACATTGCCACCCGCTTCTACACGTCCGTTCGGATTGACATTCCCTACGATAATAATATCTCCTGACGAACGCAGAACTTGACCCGATCTGACCACACCAATATATGTATCTTGTTGACTTTCAATCCTTTTCTGGTTGCTTTCATGGACAGTCAGTACTTCACTTTGCACCTTTGAAACAATTAGTTGCTCTGTTTCCTGAACAATTTTAATAAGCTCTTTGATTTGTTCATCAGAACAGTATCGATAGCCCAAATATAATTGTACATCTACTTTACTATCGATACCGCTTTCTGACACTTTCTTTTTAAGCTCTTCTACTAAATCGACATATGCACATTGATCGTCTAAATGAAGAACAAATCCATCCTTTGTCCCCTTCATATTAACTAACTGTTTTTTCATGAATGCCTCACCCCACGTTGCTCTTTATTAAGAAACTTCACGTGCTCTCTGTAAGACACGCGCATTTATTAGATACTTAAAGGCCCAACCAAGAATCATTAAAAATAGTGCATTAGCAATGATCGTTGGCAGCAGTCGTGAACGTAAGAAATCCGATAATGGGATCGTTGTAAAGTCGATAAGATAGAAGAATTGATAGAGTATAAATTCTAAAATTGCTACTAAAACAACCGAAATCGTCGTTGTCACAACTAAGTGCTGATGAATAACTTTCACAATAGACCCTGCTAAAAAACAAATAAGCGGAAACAGTACTGAATATAATCCAATAATATCAATGTAAAACACATCATACAAGACACCAAAAAAAAGTCCATACATTACCGCTCGCTGACGGCTGTAATAGATGGAAATAAATATTAAATATAAGATTAAAAATCTCGGAACTAAATAAAAGATTTGCCCTTTCACTTCAATCGGTGAAAACATAGCAAACTCTGGTTCTACCAAAAATAGTAAAACTGCCACAGAGGGGATGAGAAACCGAACCATTATTCCGCCTCCTCTTTACCCTTTTGTGGATGTGTTAAATCCTCGTTCGATGTATTACCATCAGATCCGTCTATTACAGTAGCGGAACGTTTAGCAATAACAACATAGTCTAAAATTGAAAAATCAGCAGATGGTTTTACATAAGCCATTTTTGTTAAGCCAAAATCATCTGTACTTACTTCAGTTATTTCTCCGATTGGCACATTTTTAGGGAAAATACCGCCAAGTCCTGATGAAACGACTTGCTGACCCTTTTTAACTGTTAAACTTGAATCGATTCGCTTCATGATGAGTTCATTACGCTCTTTATCATAGCCCTCGATTAAACCGTATGCTTGTTTATCTCCTTGAACCATCGCAGAAACACGATAGTTTGGATTATTTGTATATAAAAGCTCTACCTCAGAGGTGAAAGGTGTCACTAAAGTAACTTTACCGACTAAACCTTTTGCTGTCATAACTGCCATATTTTTTTCTACACCGTGTGAAGATCCTTTATCTAAAATGATCTTTTCTTCCCACTGGTCAGGATTTCTAGCAATAACTGTGGCATGAATCGGATCATAAGCTTTTAAGCTTTCCGATTTGTCCGTAAGCTCTTGAAACTTTTTAATATCAGCTTTCAAGTCCGATGCCTCAGCCTGTACGGCTGCAAATTCATCTAAGCGTGCTTTTAAACGTTTATTTTCTTCGTACGTGTTTAAGAGGGAATCAATACTATTAAAAACACCAGTAATATAATTCGCCGGCTTCGCAACAATAGATTGTGCGACGCCGACAGTGTCTTTAATAATTTGCTCTGGTAAAGTTGCATTCGTCCGTTCACGTAATGAGAAGCTAATCAATGCCACAAGAAAAACCATGCCCACGAGTAGCAAAATTAATTTCTTATTGAAAAAAAAATGTGGCATTGCCTAAACCTCCTTACCCTTTAACTTGTTGTTGACGAATTAAATCAATATGTTCTAGAGCCTTACCTGTACCAATAGCAACACAGTCCAGTGGATCTTCTGCGATAAATACTGGCATATTAGTTTCTTGGCTAATAACTTTGTCTAAATTCGTTAATAGCGCACCACCGCCTGTTAGTACAATTCCGCGTTCCATTACGTCTGCAGATAATTCAGGAGGTGTTTGTTCTAGAGTTTTTCGAACACCATCAATAATAGATGCTACCGCTTCACGTAAAGATTCAGAAATCTCCTGTGAAGAAATTTCGATCGTTTTTGGTAAACCTGTTAAAAGGTCGCGTCCTCTAATTTCCATTCTTTCTTCTGGACCCTCAGCCAATGCTGTACCAATTTCCATTTTTACTGCTTCCGCAGTACGTTCACCAATTGTTAAGTTATATGATTTACGAATATACGAAATGATGGATTGGTCCATTGCATCCCCGCCAACACGCACGGATTCACTTGTTACAATACCACCTAATGAAATAACCGCTACCTCTGTTGTACCACCACCGATATCAACGACCATTGACCCTGTTGGATCCCATACTGGTAAGTTCGAACCGATTGCTGCTGCAAATGGCTCTTCAATTGTAAATGCTTCTTTAGCACCTGCTTGGCGAGCAGCATCAATAACCGCACGTTGTTCAACCGATGTAATACCATAAGGCACACAAATCATAACATTCGGTTTTTTCCAGTTACCGCCAGAATTTTTACAAGCTTCTTTTAAATAGTATTCTATCATTGCTGTAGTAATATCAAAATCAGCAATAACGCCATCTTTCATAGGACGGATTGCTACGATTGACCCAGGTGTACGACCAATCATATTTTTTGCATCATTACCAACTGCAACAATATCTCCCGTTTTTGTATTTTTCGCTACAACTGAAGGCTCGCGTAAAACGATTCCCTTCCCTTTAATAAACACTAATGTATTCGCTGTGCCAAGGTCGATCCCGACATCTTTACTTCCTAATCCAAACAATTTGTGTACTCCCTTTCTATTTAAGCCATACTTTCGTTGACATCAACTACACCCAGGCGTATTTACGCCCCAAGCCTCTATCTTCATTCACTCAGTGTTAGACACCTACTGAAAAAAAACTACACACTCATTTATCTCACACCTGTTGGAGTAAGAGTCTTTTTCTGAACAAAAATAAAATCATACCGTTCATTATAACGGAAAAACGCAAGAATTTGTAGTGCCACATACCTCTTCTCGCGGAAAAGATACTATTTTAATTCCCACCCAAACAAAAATAGTACGTATAGATTAGCATATAATTTTTATTCTTGTAAGACAACGTGTAATAGGCTACCAATTTTTGTGAATATTATAGACATTTTTCTACGAGTACAATAACGTTTTCTAAAAAAAAAGGTTCGCTTTTATTTTTGGCTTTTCGCAAAAAAATACAAAATATTTATTTATCAATTATGCCTTGGCATAATTGCGTCCGGAATCGGCCGGAGGCTTTAACTTCTTTCAGCGGGTGTTTGGACACACTCTGAAAAGTAACTTAAATTCGCATTCATCTCACCACCTATAGAAGTAGGTGACTTCTGCTGAAAGAAGTTAAAATAATAAAGCGATTTGATTCTTCACTAAATTTTGGAAACAAAGAACACTGTAAGGCTTCCCGAAATGATTCGGCAACTGCTTTACAATTCTAAATCGTGTAAATCTCGCATAACCCCCCTAAATTTTCCATCAAAAAAACTCTGCAAAATTTATTGCAGAGTTAAAAGTATCCTTTTTCTTTCAAACTAATGAACTGATGATCACCGATGATAAGATGATCTATTAAATCTATGCCTATAATATAACCAGCCTCTAAAATTCTTCTCGTCACTTCTATATCCTCTTCACTAGGTGTTGGAACTCCGCTAGATAGCAATAGGTAAGGCTTTGAAGTAATCTCTACCTTTTCCCCTGCTCCACACCGTGCATGCAACTTTCATCGCACACGGCATTCCATCGTTTGCCTTCTATTTCATTTATCTCAATCTACTAAGTTTTCGCTCAAGGTCTATCACGCTCCAATCATGGCTCGTGACCTTTTTAGTCATCCTAGAATCCTTGAAATGATTGAGTTGAAATAGTTTAGACGAAACGACTTGAGGCTATTGTTCCATTTCCATTACAGAAACTTCATTACTCCTGCCTCTACTCTCACTATCATAAAAGGAAGTTATAGATACATTCCTTTCCTTCCTAACACTTCATCGAGTGTGTACTCTTCATGTTGATAGCTTTCCACGTTCCCTTAACCCTATCAATACTTAACTTAGGTGCTAGCTCTTGCCTGGCGTCCTCTCCATCGCCTGTAACGATGCATGGAGCTTTCGAAACCACCATACTTACTCGCCCACGGAAACGCACTTGAATTCTCATCAAGTCTACTCATTTCTAAATAGTCACACTTACAGACATTTCGTTCGCTAGTTCGTCAGTGTTTTACCACATTCTCACCATATTAAGTTTTAATGACTCCCGACCTATCCGTTACACCAACTACCTCTAGTTAGCTTTCGGTTATCAATTAGATTGGCACTACGGTAACATTCAGCCGACTTCACCGAGCTTCACACCTTATTCTTATACACATTCGAATAACGTATGTCGGAGTATTAGAGTAGGCGTTTCAAGGCGTTACCCTATCATTCCACCTATCGAGTGAAGAGTTCACGGCTCTCTTACTTGTCAACTTGACGTTCGGACAGCATGCGCAACCTTTTCAGTTACGAACGTGTCGCACGGTGATTATGTGCACAAATAATAGAAGCCGCAGATCTTTTTACAGCTTCGCGATATATCTCCCGAGGATGGACGATCGAAGCATTTAGACTGCCTATAAAAATCGTCTGTCTATGAATAATTTGATTTTTTACGTTTAAAAAAAGAACTACAAAATGCTCCTGATTCAGTGAGGTCATATCAGGCATTAAATAGGCAGCTGCATCTTCCGGTGAACGAATCGTATATTTTTCATCGTTATATTTCTGTGCGAGACGTCTACCGAGTTCAATTGCCGCTAATAATTGAATGGCTTTGACCTCACCAATCCCTCTAATAGCAACCATTTCTTCTATTGTTGCATGTTTCAAATGATGTAAACGTTCAAAAACGCTTAGTACGCGATTTGCAAGTACAAGAACAGACTCTTCTTTAGTGCCTGTTCTTAGTAAAATAGCTAGCAGCTCCTGATTCGATAAACTCATAGCTCCTTGTCTCCGTAGTCTTTCACGAGGTCGATCCTCTATATTAACGTCTCGTATCATCGTCCTTGGTAAAACATCATTTGGCAAAAAAGCCTCACTCCTTTGCAAATTGGATAATATTGAGTGCTACCAATTGCGTAAACAACGCTGCAAGTGGTAAGCCGACAACATTGTTATAATCTCCTTCAATTCGATTTACTAGAAGAGTTCCAGCAGTTTGAATACCATAACCACCTGCTTTATCAAATGGATCTCCCGAATCTACGTATGCTTCGATGAGCTCCTTCGATAAATGATGAAAAACAACATTTGTCTCTTCGACGAATGTAGTTTCACTACCGTTAGGCTCGATAATGGCAACAGCTGTCATGACCGCATGACGCTTACCTGATAAGCGCAATAAGTGAGAAATTGCTTCCTCACGATTTTTAGGTTTATGGAGTAGCTCATCATCATAAACAACAATAGTATCTGCTCCAATAATCGTGGCCTTTGGAGCTTTTTTCGCCACATCACGTGTTTTTAATAGAGCTACACCTTTTACATAATCTTGCATTGTAGTTGCCTGGACGCTTGTCTCTTCTACTTCACTAGTTATTATGTCAAATGGAAGTGATAGCATAGCAAGCAATTCTTTTCGTCGTGGTGAAGCTGAAGCAAGCACTAGCTTGTGATTTGTTTTAAACATTATCTGACCATTCCTCCTTATTAGTTATCATAACGGAGAAATTGGGATTTGAAAATTTTCTAAAAATCAAGATAATGCTAATTTCACTATCTTTTGTGTTTAAAATTTCACTTGAAGACAAGCATTTTTCGATTTGTAATGGGCAAAAACTTGTAAGCGAACAATACTGATATCGGTTGAAATAGACGAGGCAGCCGCTCCAATAGATTGCCAATCAGCAGGCAACGTAGAATCCTTCGAATTATCTTTAAAATTTAATTTTGTTGCATTTTTGTCAGCTAGCACAGATGGAAGTTCTGCAATCGTTGCCTCCTTACAACTGTCACCGCTTAAAGTAAATGCTTTTTTAAATGTTGCAGGATCTTTTAAAAAGACAAGCTGACTTTCATCTGTAACCATACTTGTCCAAACATAAAATTTTCCGTCAACCTCGACAACGGCACTTTCTTTTAATGAAGGATGTTCAGATACAAACGAGCTTGCACTTTCATAATTTGAATAGACCCCTGCTTGACTTGCAAAAAACATAGGTCCGTTCGTTGCTCCTCCAGCTGTTGGAATTGTTTCTCCGGATGAATTACCATTATTACTTTTAGTGGCTACCTCAGTGCTATCGTTTTTTAAAGAAAATTTAGTACTTGCTTGAAGAATACCTAAAAAAAGGGCTACACCAAAAAGTCCAACTATTCCTCCAATAATCATCGCTCGAAATACTTGTTTTTTCATCACATGACTGACAATTTTCATTCGACCATCACCTCTTTCTTTAACATATCAAAGTCAATTTAGACAAGACGAGATTGTTACAATTTGATATATAAGTATATGTATAAAAGAATGTGTAAATGCTAATTTACTACATTTTGATTTAATAGTTATTTTCGATGTTTCACTTCAAAAATAACTATTTTTGCAACGAAAGTTTTACTATAAACAAAAGGGATCAAGCGTGTTTATTAACCATTTTTATCCACTCCAATTAATTAGAAGGCTCTGATTTCCGCTACGGGCTACTCGCTTTGTCGCTGACGCTTCGCTTTAGTGCAGAGCAAGGCTTCCTGCGGGCGAGCGTCGAGCCGCTTCCTCCGCTGCGCTCCGTGTAGGGTCTCGTCTGTCTCGCTTTCCCGCGGGAGTCGAGTAGCCCTACGCTACAATCAGTTAAAATGGGCATACATTAGCAAAATATCAACAAAAAAATCCTTTAACAGCCAATAAAAACCTATATTTCCCTAATCAACACGCCTGAAAAAAGATCAAAGAACAATTTTACTCAAATAGTCCATCATATAAATTATTTTTCACACTAAATAAAAAAAATCAGGACTCATTTTTATGAGTACCTGATTTTGTTCGTTCAACTAAATGCTAACTATTTTTTAATCTACTACGTACTTCCGTTAATAAATACAGCGAACCCGATACAATCGTTCTCGATTTGTTTTCTGACTGTAGTTTTAAAAATTGCACATAATCTTCTAAAACTGTTTTACGAGAGGCGTTCGACAGCTCAAGCATGTTGTGAGCAGCCATCGCACGGGGATTATTGAAATCAACAAAGTAAAAACTATCACTTACCTGCTCGAATTGCTGCAAAATCTCTTTTACAGCCTTATCAGCAAGAATACCCATTACAAAAGTAATCTGCTCACCTGGGAACTCTTGCTTAATCGTTTCTATTAATTTCTCAGCACTCGCTGGATTATGCGCACCGTCTAAAAAAATATAAGGCATAATTTCTTCAAAACGTCCTAAAATGGTTGCGTTTTTCACAGCTTTTTGAACAGCTTCTTTACTAACTTGTAACTGTAATGAGTTCGCCACTTCAAAAAAAGCTGTAATAGCTAGAGCCATATTATTTGCCTGATGAGCTCCCTTCATTGTGCGTGTAAGCTTTGTTATATGGAAGTCATTGTCGTTAAGCATATAGCTCTCTCCATCATTCTCTCGTTCTACATAAAATTGATGATTTAGTTCAAGAACGGATGAATGTTTTTTTTGAGCTTCCTGATAGACTATATTCTTCGCTTCTAACGGTAGATCCCCGATAATAACTGGACGATACGGCTTAATAATTCCTGCTTTATGATGGGCAATACTTTCAATCGTATTTCCTAAAAAATTCGTATGCTCTAATGCGATACTCGGTATGATTGACACAATTGGTGTAACCACATTCGTACTATCAAGTAACCCCCCCATACCTGCTTCAATAAGGGCGATATCTACATCACTAGCAACAAAGTGTAAAAATGTTGCAACCGTTAAAAGTTCGAAATCTGTTAGTCTCCCACTTAGTCCAGCTGCCTGCATTTGTTGAAATACATGATTCATTTCCGCTTCTGTAATAGCTTGACCCTCTACTTGAATTTGGTCATGTACGTCCACAATACAAGGAGACATAAATTTACCAACACGTAAACCATGTTCTTTGGCGATAGATTCTAGAAATGTAAGTGTCGAGCCTTTACCGTTAGTCCCTGCTAAATGCACGACTTGCAATTTGTTTTCTGGATTACCTACTCGTGCCAATGCCTCTTCAATCGCAGTTAGACCAGGTTTAATAACATCATCACTCTGAACATTCCACTTTTCCTTGTAACTATTCAATTTTGGGATCATCGTTGTTCCCCCTGTAGCCATTGTCGTATTTCAGCTATAAAATACAATGAGCCTGTAATGACGATAACATCTTCATCATTTCTTTGATGCAGCATCGTTTGAACCATTTCACGGCAATTCGCATTATACATTTTGTTCGTGTTTGTAGATAATGCAGCTAATTGATCAGCAGGCATAGCATTCGGTAGCTCAATTTGTGTAAACGCAATTGATGTAGCAATACTATCCATTAAAGCAATACTTTTCGCATGATCTTTATCCGATAATGCTGCATATATAAATCGATAGTTTTGGCGTGGATAAACCGTTTTTAGTGTTTGAATTAGTGCGGCAGTTCCTTCAGAATTATGTGCTCCGTCTAATATAATATTGTCAGGTAATTGCTCAAAACGGCCTGCCCACTGAGCTTTAGCCAAAGCTTGACGAATTGATTCATCTGAAATGTCAATGGCTTCATTCTCTCTTAACGTTAGGATTGCTGTAATCGCAAGGCTTGCATTATTTATTTGATGCGGACCAGCCATTTTTAATGGAACAGCCACCATCTCCACATTTGCTTTTCGGTAATTAAAGTGCTGTATATTAGTACCTTGTTCAATGTTTTCAACCGTAAAGTCCTTCCCTAAAACAAGACATGGGGCATGACGCTCATTTGCTACCTCTTCGATAACAGTAAGTGCCTCCTCACTTTTAACACCCACTACAACAGGTATATTTTCTTTAATAATGCCAGCCTTCTCAAACGCTACCTTTGCTAATGTATCTCCTAAAAACGCAGTATGTTCTAGTGAAATCGTTGTAATAATTGAAATTAGGGGCGTAATGACATTCGTAGCGTCTAAACGTCCACCAAGTCCCGTTTCAATCAGCGCAATATCCACTTCTTCATCCGCAAAATGTTGGAACATAATAAGTGTTACAACTTCAAAAAAGCTCGGAAAGTCACCTTCATAATGTGTCTCAATAATCTCAGCAATTTTATTCATATAGTGTAAAAATTGTTCATCAGAAATTTGATTTCCATTAATAGTCATACGTTCATTAACACGCTCTAAATGGGGTGAAGTAAAGGCGCCTACTTTATAGCCAGCATGCTGTAACATTTCTCTTAGCGCATTCACTGTTGACCCTTTTCCATTTGAGCCTGCTAAATGGATAGCGCGCAGCCTATCCTGCGGGTTATTAAGAAGTACCAATACCTCTCGCATTAATACGAGCGGTGCACGCTTATGATCAATTGCCTTTAACGTAAAAATAAAATCTGTACATTCTTTCATCGTTTTAAACAAAAGAAACACTCCCTCTTACTACAATATCTCTATTTTAGTATAAGTAGCGCCCAATACACATACATTTCGAAAAAAACTCTTGTACTTTGAATGAAAGCTAAAAAAACACTTTTAAAAGCGAGAATCCGTGTATTTTTAAGTTGATTTCATACTATTGCAGTTGTTGTGCACCATAATGTTCCCAACTAAATATTTTCACCTAAAACAGCACATATGTTTTGTTGCATTAAAAAACAGCGGATGACTTTCGCCATCCGCTGTCTCAATCTTACATATTTTTCAGTTCTTCTAAACGTTTTAATACAACCGCATGTTTACTTTCGTAATCGGCTAATTTTTCACGTTCTGCATTAACTAATGCTTCTGGCGCTTTGGACACGAATTTCTCATTCGATAACTTACCAGTTACTAGTTTGACTTCTTTTGCCCATTTCTCTAATTCTTTTTCAAGACGAGCAATTTCTTCTTCTAGATTAATAAGTCCAACAAGCGGTAGGAATAGCTCAGCTCCAGTAACTACTGCTGTCATTGACTGACCAGGAGCTTCTAAACTTTCTCCAATTGTTAGCGTTTCTGGATTACAGAATTTTTCTAAATATGCTTTATTGGCTTCAAGTACTGTAGCCGTTGCAGCATCCTTCGCTGAAATGTATAGCGGCACTTTTTTGCTCATAGGTGTATTTACTTCCGCACGAATATTACGTACTGAACGTATAATATCCATTAGGAGCTTCATATTATCCGCTTCCTCAGCAAAATGAAGATCCGTACGTACAGTTGGCCATGCTGCCACTGTAATTGATTCACCTTCATGAGGTAAGTGCTGCCAGATTTCTTCTGTAATGAACGGCATGAATGGATGTAATAGACGCATAGTTTGATCTAAAACGTAAGCTAAAATAGAACGAGTTGTTTTCTTAGCTGCTTCGTCATCACCGTATAACGGTAATTTCGCCATTTCAATATACCAAGAACAGAAATCATCCCAAATAAAGTTATATAGCTCGCGGCCAACTTCGCCAAATTCGTAGCGTTCTGCAAGAGATGTTACACGTTCAATTGTTTCATTTAAGCGAGTTAGAATCCATTTATCGGCAACTGATTTTTCACCAGTTAAGTCGATTTCATCAAATGTCATACCTTCCATGTTCATTAAAGCAAAACGAGAGGCATTCCAAATTTTGTTAGAGAAGTTCCAAATTGCTTCTACTTTTTCAGTTGTATAGCGTAAATCCTGACCAGGTGAAGATCCAGTAGCTAAGAAGTAACGTAATGAATCGGCACCGTATTGATCAATAACGTCCATAGGGTCTACACCATTGCCAAGTGATTTACTCATCTTACGTCCTTCACCATCACGTACTAAACCGTGAATTAATACATCTTTGAATGGACGTTGACCTGTAAATTCAAGACCTTGGAAAATCATTCGAGAAACCCAGAAGAAAATAATATCATAACCCGTTACAAGTGTGCTTGTTGGATAGTAACGTTTATATTCTTCATTTGTCTCATCTGGCCAACCCATTGTAGAAAATGGCCATAGTGCTGACGAGAACCATGTATCTAAAACGTCTTCATCTTGTGTCCAATTTTCTGCATCTGCTGGTGCTTCTTTTCCTACGTAAATTTCACCTGTTTCATTGTGATACCAAGCTGGGATTTGGTGACCCCACCATAACTGACGAGAGATACACCAGTCACGAATGTTATCCATCCAACGAGAATATGTGTTTTCGAAACGAGATGGTACGAAGTTCACTTTTCCTTCTTCATCTTTTTGAAGGGCAAGTGAAGCATCAGCGAGTGGTTGCATTTTTACGAACCATTGTGCTGAAAGATATGGCTCTACAACAGCACCAGAACGTTCAGAGTGACCTACTGAATGTGTATGCTCTTCAATACGGATAAGCACACCCGAATCTTGTAAATCAGCTACGATTTGCTTACGGCATTCAAAGCGATCCATACCGTTATACTTGCCAGCAAGCTCGTTCATTGTACCATCTTCATTCATAACAAGAATGCGTTCTAGGTTGTGGCGGTTACCAACCTCAAAGTCATTAGGATCATGTGCTGGTGTCATTTTTACAACCCCAGTACCAAATTCCATATCTACGTAGTCATCTGCTACGATAGGAATTTCACGACCTACGATTGGTAAAATAACTGTTTTACCGATTAAGTGTTGATAGCGCTCATCTTTCGGGTGAACAGCTACCCCAGAGTCACCTAGCATTGTTTCAGGACGTGTAGTCGCAACTTCCACATATCCTGAGCCATCAGCTAATGGGTATTTCATATGATAGAATGCACCTTGAACATCTTGATAAATAACTTCAATATCTGATAATGCTGTTTTTGCAGCAGGGTCCCAGTTAATAATGCGTTCGCCACGATAAATTAAGCCTTTTTCATATAATTGAACGAAAACAGTTTTAACTGCATCGGAAAGACCTTGATCAAGTGTGAAACGCTCACGAGAATAATCTAACCCAAGACCAAGCTTCGCCCATTGATCGCGAATATGCCCAGCATACTCTTCTTTCCATTCCCATGTTTTTTCGAGGAATTTTTCACGTCCTAAATCATAACGTGTAATATTATCTTCTCGTAGTTTGGCTTCTACTTTTGCTTGTGTCGCAATACCTGCATGGTCCATTCCCGGTAACCAAAGTGCATCATAACCTTGCATGCGCTTCATACGAATTAAAATATCTTGTAATGTTGTATCCCAAGCATGGCCAAGATGTAGTCTACCGGTTACATTCGGTGGTGGAATAACGATAGAATAGGGCTCCTTTTCACTTGTAGGCTGTGCCTCAAAAAATTTCCCTTGTAACCACCATTCATAACGACCCGCTTCAATGGACTGCGGATCATATTTTGTAGGCATTGAAATGTTTTCTGTCATTTTGACTCCTCCTGTTGACTTAATAATTTTACATGTGTGAGATTGTACCAATCATTCTGTTTTTATGTCTCAGGTAGAGGCATATGTACCAGAAGATTAATGAAAATAAAAAAAACTCCTAACGTCTAAAAGGACGAAGGAGTTTAAGTTCGCGGTACCACCTTTAATTCCAGCAGAGGCGTGTTAAGCTGTCACACATTTCATTAGAAAAAAATGTACTACTACTTAAGCCTTTTACTACTGGCTCTTAATTCGGTAACGGTGTTTAACCGGCTTTAACTACTGTTAGTTCACTAAAGCTGCTCGAGGGCTACATTCAATTAGGTACATATAGAAACTTTTCAGCTACCGTTTCCTCTCTTAAAATGTACTAATAATTTACTCTTCCCTGTCATAGCATCTATATTCGACTTTTTCACATTGTACCGCAGAATCGTAGAATTTTTCAAGTGATTTAGTCATTTTTTAGGAAGCACTACTAGAAAAGGAAGTGAAAATTCAAATGCGTCGACGTAAGTATAATCCTTGGCATTTACCACCATGGCTACGACAATTTCGTTTTTACTGCAAAACGATAATTGTGCCAATTTGTGTTTTTCAGTTTATACGTGTCATCATCATTCCAACATCTGGAGATTTTGTCATCCTATTGCTCCTGCTTCTTCTATGCTATTTACTTTTGAATGAAGTCATTTGAAACACGAACCTTTAGCGGCGTATAATCTTCCGTTAAATCCCAAATCATCGATGGAACTTCATGCCAGGAGCTGGATTCACGGACTACAATATGACTTGAGGATTCCCTCAACATTGTTTTTTGCACAGCTGGTGCAGCCTTTTCTTTTTTGTCTGAAGCTACTATTGCTTCAGACTTTTCCTTTTTTACTGCAAATGTTACAAACTTTGATTTTTCCTCTTGTTCTGATGTTGTTACAACTGTAGAATTTTCTTCTTGTGCCGAAGCCGCTTCAGCTGCAGGTTTTTCTTCTTGTGCCGAAGCCATTACAGCTATAGTTTTTTCTTCTTGTGCCGAAGCCGCTTCAGCTATAGTTTTTTCTTCTTGTGCCGGAGCCACTACAGCTATAGTTTTTTCTTCTTGTGCCGAAGCCACTACAGCCGCAGGTTTTTCTTCTTGAATCGAAGCTACTACTGCTGCCGTTTCTTTTATAAGAAATCCCTTCTCTATTTGAGCTGAGGCATTGACAGTGACAGGCTGTTTTTCTAAAGCATGCGCTTTTTCGAATGCTGGCTCAGGCTCATTAAAAATACTTGTAACCGTCCATTCGAGCTGACACAACTGATTCGTCAATTTAGGTCGAACATCCTTTACCATTAAATCTTCAATAGCTGCTTCCTTTGGTAAATCCACATTTAAAGGAACTGCATATTCAAAATAACCAGTATCCCCTTGAATATCGAGAGCATCAATTTGTACTAATTCTTCATCATCTAAGAAAGCTTGCATGTCTTGAAAATCAAAACGAACATGTGCTGTGATATGATAGATACCCATTAATCGTAGAGAATCTTCTAACTGCATCGTCTGCCACCGTGGCATAATTTGTACATCTGCTATTTCTGTTGGACTGCCATAGCCAGGAAAACAAAAAGTTTCACTCATATTCCAAGTTTTCTGTTCGATAATAATCCCTCCCCTTGCATCATATGAAGCTCCGAAGGATAGTATGCTATAGGATGATTAATCAATTTCGTCTTGGCTTAATAATGTAGCTGTCACTTTGCTTTCGCGGAGGATAAACATTGCGTTCGAATTTCGAACTGCACCTTGGAAAGTGACACATAGAAAGCCCCAGGAAAGAACTAGAGCGGAACAGTTAAATCACCGTTGATAAGCCTAAAAAAGGCATACTAGAAAACTTCTAGCATGCCTCTTTACTGTTGGTTCAACAGCGAATTATACATTCACCAATTTAATTCTATTCGCTACACGATCTGTTAACATTTGTGTTGCTTTTGGTACAATCGGCTTAAAGATTGGATTTAAAACAGGACCAGCTAATCCTCCTGCTGTTACTTCTAAGAAGCCTGTCATTTTTGTATTTTCTGCATCAATACTTTCTGCTAAGAAATAACCGTTTCCTGAAAAGTTATCAGAAAGTCCTTTTAACTCGAATGTTACTTTTGTAGGCGCTGCCCATTCTAAAATAGTAATCTCTACTTTTACTGTTTTTTTCAGAACACCAACATTGCCTTTAAACGTCCAATTTGAATGTTTTTCATCAATCATTTCATGTGCATTATAACCTGGGACAAGCTTTGCCCATTTTTCCATATCACTGACGAAATCCCATACATTTTCAATTCCTACGGGTACTTCGACCATATGTGTGCCAGTTGCCATATCAATTCACTACTTTCTTTTACGAATAGCTCTATTATATACGATTTCGCCTACAATTTGGCTATGCTGAAAGTTATAATTTTAATAAATTTTTTTCAAGCGGTAACGATCATACATTCATTATCATTTAACGGGTAAAAATGGATCATCACCAAAACGTGTGGTTGATTTCCGTTCCGACTTGGCGCTTTGTTGCTGACGCTTCGCTTTCGCACAGATAAAACAATTGTTGCTGACGCTTCGCTTTCGCACAGAGCAAAGCTTCCTGGGGGCGTCCGATGAGCCGCTTCGCTTCGCTGCAGGGTCTCGGGCCAACAGATGTTTTTTGCGCGAAACCCTTTTGCTAACGCAGCGTCAGCAAAAGGGTTTCATTCTGTGCGAAAACGTAGTGCAACGAAGTGACGGCAACAGCACCGATGTTGGTCACGAAGGCGTTATCACAGGACGTGATGGTTTTAGCCTTCGTTCCTCTTAATCGCTAATCCCCAAGGAGTCGCCCAGCCGGAACGAAGATCAACTTATTTACATAGTAGACATTTTACCAAAATTCATCCACAACTTTTTGTGATGAACCGTAAAAATATAACCATTGCAGACAAAAGTAAATTACATTACTAAACAACAAAAAATAGCATGCCAGAAAATACTCCTAGCATGCTATTTTGTAACTACCTATTATCTTGCTAATTGTGCAAATACTTTATGGAAAGCATCAACCGTTTTTGCGATATGCTCTTCCGTATGTGCAGTAGAAATAAATAAACCTTCAAATTGAGATGGCGGTAAGAAAATACCTTCTTCTGCCATTAGACGGAAGTATTCAGCAAATAATTGTAAATCAGACGTTTTTGCTGAATCAAAATCAATAACATCTTCGTTCGTAAAGAAGAAACCTATCATTGAGCCAGCACGATTCACAGTATGTGGAATATTGTATTTCGTTGCTGCTTCACGGAAACCAGCCTCTAATTGATCTCCTAGCTTTTTGAAGTATTCATAAGAACTATTATCAAGGCGAGATAATGTTTCATAGCCTGCTGTCATTGCTAATGGATTCCCTGACAATGTTCCAGCTTGATAGATTGGACCAGCTGGTGCTACTTGCTCCATAATTTCTTTTTTCCCTGCAAATGCACCGACAGGAAGTCCACCACCAATTACTTTTCCTAACGTTGTCATATCTGGTGTTACATCAAAATAACCTTGTGCACAGCCATAGTCAACACGGAAGCCTGTCATAACTTCATCAAAAATTAACAATGTTCCATGTTCCTTTGTTAATTCACGTAAGCCTTGTAGGAAGCCTGGTTGTGGAGGGACAACGCCCATATTCCCTGCGACTGGCTCAACAATTACTGCCGCAAGCTCTGAACCAAACTTTTCGAAAATTAGTTTTGCCCCTTCTAAGTCATTGTACGCTACTGTTAACGTATTACGTGCAATATCCGCTGGGACACCAGGACTGTCAGGTAAGCCTAATGTAGCTACCCCTGAGCCTGCTTTAATAAGTAAGGAATCTCCATGACCATGATAAGAACCCTCAAATTTCAAAATTTTATCGCGTCCTGTAACACCACGAGCTACGCGTAAAGCAGACATCGTAGCCTCTGTCCCAGAAGACACGAAGCGAATCATTTCCATACCAGGAAGACGATCTAATACTAATTTAGCTAATCGATTTTCTGTATAGCTCGGTGCTCCAAACGAAGAGCCTTTCGCTGCTGTTTCTGCAATTGCTTGTACAACTTCAGGATGTGTATGACCTAAAATAAGAGGTCCCCATGATAATACATAATCAATATATTCATTGCCATCAATGTCTTTAATAATAGCACCTTGACCAGATTCCATGAATATTGGATCCATATTTACGGATTTGAATGCACGTACTGGGCTACTAACGCCACCTGGCATTAAGTTAATTGCTTCAGCATAAGCTTGTTTTGATTTTTCGTAAGAACGCGTCATTTATTTCTCCTCCAACCAACGTGCAACATCTTTAGCATGATACGTAATGATTAAATCTGAGCCTGCACGTTTCATGCTAAGTAACGTTTCAAGCACTACTTTTTTCTCTTCAATCCAGCCATTAATAGCCGCTGCTTTAATCATTGCATATTCACCAGAAACGTTGTATGCAACAATCGGTAATGTAAAGTTATTTTTTACATCACGAATAATATCTAAATAACTTAGAGCTGGCTTAACGATTAAGAAATCTGCACCTTCTGCAATATCCGACTCTGCTTCACGGAATGCCTCCATACGATTCGATGGATCCATTTGGTATGATTTACGATCACCAAATTGAGGCGCACCATCAGCCGCTTCTCGGAATGGACCATAGTAGCTAGATGCATATTTTACGGCATATGACATAATCGGAACATTTTCAAAGCCTGCTTCATCTAGTCCTGCACGAATCGCTGCCACAAAACCATCCATCATATTGGAAGGAGCGATGATATCCGCACCGGCTTTTGCTTGTGATACTGCTGTACGTGCTAAAACATCTAATGAAGGATCATTTAAAATTTGATCGCCTTCAATTAAGCCACAATGACCATGATCTGTAAATTCACATAAGCATGTATCTGCAATAACTAAAAGCTCTGGGTAGCGAGCTTTAATAAGTCGTGTTGCTTCTTGCACAATACCATGATCATGGAATGCACCAGTTCCGACTGCATCTTTTTCTGCAGGTAAGCCAAATAAAATAACCGCAGGAATACCTAAAGCAACAACTTCATCAATCTCAGCTTCAAGTTTATCTAATGAAAATTGAAAAACTCCCGGCATAGAAGATACTTCGTTTTTAATATTTTCGCCTTCCATAACGAAAATTGGATAAATTAAGTCCTCTTTGTGTAAGTATGTTTCTTTTACCATTGATCGTATAGCAGCATTTGCACGCAAACGACGATGTCTCTGAAATTGTAATTTTGTCATTTTCTTTCTCCTACTTTCGTTATTTCCTCGATAACTGCTTGCATTGTATATACGCTCGGCATAACATCTACAATAGCACCGTGATTTAAAATAGCTGCTTCTGTAATATGACCGATTACTGCTACACGCACTGCCCCCCAACCAACTACCGAAGCTACATCCTTTGCGTAGACATCAACAGCGGAAGGGCTAGCAAAAATCACTGTGACATCACTATTCGCACAGATACATTCAATCATTAATTGTTTTTGATCATGTCGCTCAATCGTTTCATAAACTGTCCATTCCTTCAATTTAAAGGGTAGCCCTTCCTTTAATGTCTTTTTCGCTTTTTCTCCACGAATAAATAGACACGTAGGATTGCTACCTGCTACATTAGGAAATTCTTGAACAAATATATCTGCACTAAATATAGAAGGCATAAAACTCACATGGAATCCTAGCTTTTCTAAAGCTGCAGTAGTTTTAGTACCAATAGAAGCAATTTTCCCTTGAAAATGCGCAGCACTTACATTAAAGCGTTGCATCTTGTTAGCAAAAGCTTCTACCGCATTTTGACTCGTAAAAATGAGCCATTCAAATTGACGTGCAAACTCTAACTGCACATCGTCGTTACTATCGATCAGCTCACAAGTTTCAATCAATGGGGCAATTACTGCTTGGCCACCTAAAGCTGTAATATCATCTATTATTGTTGTCGTTTTAGATGTACCTGTCAAAATAATAGTTTTACCTTCTAAAGGTAAATTATTTTGCATCTTGCTCTGCCTTTACTCGTTGAATTAATTCAAAAGCACCTTGCTTCGTTAAAATCTCAGCGAGCTCTTTCCCAACTGCTTCCGCATCAGTGCCCACAACAGTTTCCTTATAAACAACTGAAGCATCTGGTGCAGCAACAAGGCCAGTTAATGTAATTTCTCCCCCATTAGACTTTGCGTATCCTGCGATAGGTACTTGACAGCCACCATCCATAGCCGCTAGGAAAGCACGCTCTGCATGTGCTTCTTTCCATGTTAGGCTATCTGTTAACTTGCCTAATTCCGTTAATAGCTCCGTATCGTCTCCACGGCATTCAATGCCTAAAGAACCCTGTGCTACTGCTGGTAGACAATCCTCTACAGATAAAAACTCAGTCACTACATCATCGCTCCAGCCAAGGCGTTTTAGTCCAGCTGCTGCTAAAATAATTGCATCATATTCATCCGTTTCAAGTTTAGCTAAACGTGTATCTACATTTCCACGAATCCATTTAATTTCTATATCTGGACGGACTGTTAAAAGTTGAGCACTGCGACGAAGAGAACTTGTCCCAACTACAGCTCCTGCTGGAAGATTGGCAAATTTCACATGTCCTTTTGAAATAAATGCATCACGCGCATCTTCACGTGGTGGAATACAGCCAATTACTAATCCTTCAGGCAGTACTGCAGGCATATCCTTCATAGAATGAACAGCAAAGTCAATTTCTTTGTCGTAAAGTGCTTGTTCTATTTCTTTTACGAAAAGCCCTTTACCACCTACTTTAGATAGCTGTACATCTAAAATTTGATCACCTTTCGTGACAATTTCTTTCACTTCAAATTCAAATGGTACACCAGCTGCTTTTAACTCATTGATAAACCAATTTGTTTGTGTTAAAGCTAGCTTACTTCTCCTAGAACCTACAATAATTTTTCTCAACAGTCTCCAACCTCTCTTCTAATACCATAAATGGAATCGTGATAAACTACTTCCTAAAAAGAAGTTAACTACAACTAATAGGTAAGCGTATATATGTACCCACGCATAAGTTGTCCCTGTCAGTTTACCTTTACGATTCACATACAATATAAAGCAATACAAAATTAAAATAATAAAGGACCCAATAATCTTCGCATCAAAAATCGAAAAACTCTCTAGCGTTAGTAGTGCCCATTCAAACCCTAAAACTAAACTTACAAATAGCACTGGAATAGCAATGAAAAATGAAACATTCATCCAGTTACTCGTCTGCTGTAGTGATGGTAACCTTGTCCATAAATGTGACCATTTTTTCTTTTTTAGCAAACGATATAATACTAAATACAATATCGCAAAAACAAATGTTAACGAAAACACTGCATACGATAATATTGCAAATGATATATGAATAAACAGCAATTCCGAAATTAAAGTATCGCTAACTACTCCTGTTGACCGTTTTGGCATAAAAGTAAAGATACTAGCGAATAAAAATCCTAGTATATTAATAACAAACACCGGTAGATCAACCCGTGCAATACAGTGCAAAATAATTGATAATGTCACGAGCAGCCAGGAATAAAAGAGAATCCCTTCTGACAAAGATAAAATCGGAAAACGCTTCGTTTCCACAAAAGTTAAAATAATAATGGCACTTTGAATTACCCATACGAATGAAACAAGCCAAAAAGCAATTCGCCTTGCTCGTATTTGCTTATAAAAGTAATCAGTAAAGTAAAATACTAGACTGATCCCATACAAGACGATCATTACTTCATAGAGCCTTGTCATTGTCAAATCAGCCAATAGACATCCCTTCTTTATTTTGAAAGTGCTAAAGTAGTGTACTTTAGCCTAGAAAAAAAAACGTTTTCGTATCCTTAGTTTACCATACAGATACGAAAACGCCTCATTTAAAAATCAGTAGAAAATCTCGTTCGCGGGATAAAGCTCGTAGGACAACTTTTCTAAAGTTGCACCGCGAACACATAGACATCTTTAGAAAGAATACTTTGGTTCAGTGGAAGATTGTGACGACTGTAAGCGCTCTTTGCGTTCAAGCTCTTGTTCTGTCATCGCAGTAACTTCAGCTTCCACAGCATCCTCAATACCGAAAATTTGTTGGAATAAACGTAACTGTTCATTTGCTTTTGGTGAATTTGCCATTTCCTTAGCTTGCAAAATTGGTTCTTTTAACAATTGATTAATAATAGACTTTGTATGCTTACTTAAAATTTTACGTTCTCGATCCGTTAAATCCGGCATTTTATTTTCGATACTAATCATTGTCTCTTCTTGAATATGATTCGCTTTTTTACGTAAAGCCGAGATGACAGGGACAACGCCAAGAGTCGCAACCCAATCTTTAAATTGCACAACCTCTTTGCCAATCATAACAGAAATATCAGCCGCAGCACGTTCACGTTCAGCTAAGTTTGCTTCGACGATGCCTTGTAAATCATCTATATCATATAAGAAAACATTTGGTAAATCTCCAACACGTGGATCAATATCACGCGGCACTGCAATATCTACCATAAATAATGGTTTACCTTTACGCAAACGTTCAACAAATTGCATCAATTCATAGTCAATAACATAATCTGTTGCACCTGTAGACGTAATTAAAATATCCGCTTCTAATAACGAACATTGTAGTTCCTTCATAGATTTTGCTTCACCGTCAAATTTAGCTGCCAGACTTTCTGCTTTTTCGAACGTACGGTTAATTACGGTTACTTTTCCTACACCGCTACCGTAAAGGTTCTCAATAGCAAGTTCCCCCATTTTTCCTGCACCTAAAATTGCTACATGTTTACGTTGTAAAGATCCGAATATTTTTTTCGCTAATTCAACTGCTGCATAAGAGACAGATACCGCGTTTTCACCGATAGCCGTTTCATTATGTGCACGCTTCGCAAATGTCACCGCTTGTTTAAATAGTTGATTGTATACCGTACCTGTTGTTCCAATCTCTTGTCCATTTAAGAAGCTTTTTCGTACTTGTCCTAAAATTTGAGTTTCGCCAAGTACCATCGAATCAATTCCAGCCGTCACTTTAAATAAATGTTCGATTGCCGCATCTTCTTCACGAATTGTTAAATACGAAGAAAATGTCTCCACAGGTAGGTCGAACCAATTTGCTAAAAATTGTTTCACAAAATGACGTCCAGTATGCACTTGATCAACTACTGCATATATTTCTGTGCGGTTACATGTCGAAACAATAACATTTTCTAATATACTTTTTTGCTTCTGCAGCGCTTCCATTGCCTGTGGTAGTTCACTCTCTATGAATGATAACTTTTCACGAATCTCAACTGGCGCCGTTTTATAATTCAAGCCTACTACGATGGTATGCATGAATAACACCTCTCACGTTCTAATTAACAAATCTCATTATAGCACAGTTCGACAATAGTTCATCAATAATTTGTGAACATGTCATGAAGAACTGAAATTCATCTACATTAGAATTATTATAATCTAAGTTTAGCAAATTATACGTTCGGTTTCAAATTTATTGTTTGTCCAGAAATTTTATAAAGAATCAGGATATATTGTTTAACCATCTTCATCTACTTCTATTAATTAGAAGACAATGATTTCCGCTACAGGCTACTCGTTTCCTGCGAGCGAGCGTCGAGCCGCTTCCTCCGCTTCGCTCTGTGCGAAAGCGAAGCGGCAGCAACAATTGTTTTATCTGTGCGAAAGCGTAGCGACAGCAACAATTGTTTTATCTGTGCGAAAGCGTAGCGACAGCAACAACAAAGCGCCCAGCCGGAACGGAAATCAACCCCACGTTTTAGTGAATGCTATAGTTTCTTAAATCACAAAAAAAGCTGAACTAATTGTTAGAATTAGTTCAGCTTAAAATAACTTTTATCTATTAATCTGTGATTGTCACGGTTTTTGTAGCTATAATTTTACCGTCTTTATCATATGCTACAAATTCAATCTCATTATTAACTTTGAAGTCCTGCATTGTTTGAACTGTTTTTGTTAGCATGTAGACACTATCACTACGCTTATTCAATTCAAATTGCACATCTCCACTTAAAGAAGGGAATCGTACATTTACCTTTGCAACATTTGAACAATTACCATCAATTCTTGCATTCATTGTAATATTGCCCTTGCGTAGAGTAACTGTCGCTTCTTCAAATAGATTTTCAGGAGTCACACAACTTGACGACGAAGTTTTACATAAAATTGAATCAATAATTTTTTGGAAAACTTGATGTAATTGTAAGTTATCATTTGCGTGGTAATAAGTACCGCCAGTTTCAGTAGCCAGTTGCATTAAAATTGCATCATTGACTTGTGATTTTTTACCCATACTTACAGTGTAAACCTTAACCCCTTTATTTTTCGCTTCGTTTAGCACTTTTGTCATTTTAGATTTACTTGTTTTACCGTCTGATACGACAATTATAGCTTTTGAAGTTTTCGAGTCATTGGAGAATTTAGACAGAGCGAGATCTATACCTGCAAAGATATCTGTAGCACCCTTCTCTTTCGATGCTTTATATAGATCTTTTTTCAAGACATTGTCTGTACTGCCCTCTCCAAGAACAGTAGCTTTTGTATTTGTTTCAATAACAATATTATTTTTAGCCTTAATTTGATTGATTACTTCCATCATCTTCTTACCACGATAATTTGTTTGGTCAGAAGCTTTCATGGAAGCAGAGTAATCAACTACGTAAGCGACTTCTGTTGCTAAAGAACAAGAATTTTTACTAAAGTAAGGATTTGTGAAAATTTCCTTTGTAATTGTTTTATCTTTTAAATCCTTCAATATTGTTGCATAACGAGGATCTATTTTATTAACTAATGTTGCTTCAGCTTTTGATTTTCCATAAATAATCGAGTCAAAGTACGCTACAGCTGTACCTGGGCTACCTGTATTATTTAAATAATCCGAAGTATTTGTCACAAATGAAGCTGTTTTCTCAACACCATCAAATTTAATTTTTACTGTTCCTTGGTAGTCAGTAATAATTTCTCCACCAGGTCTTACTAATGTAACCATTACCTTAGTATAACGATCTTTCCCCGATGGTCTTGATGCCGCATCCGCACTTTCCTTTAATGCTTCCACTCGTTTTTTATAAGCTTCTACTTGACCGAGTAATTTACCACCTTGGTATTTTAATAATACTGTTCGATCATAATTACTCAAGTTCGTGAGAATAGCATAAATTTTCATGACACTATCATAATGCTCTAGCGTTAATTTCTTTTCATCAGGCATATGGTTCATAAGTTGAATAATAGAACCGACTGGGTTTATGTTCTCTACCTGTGAGGCAATCGCATCATCAATTCCTTGAATACGATAAATTGGACGCCCATCATCTGAAATCATATACATAATTTCTGTTTTAGCAGGTGTTGTCACAGAGTCCTTCAAACGTCGATTTAATAGTTCCTCAAATAAGAAAACGGAAATATCATAGTTTTCAAACTGTAAAATGGCATGCTCATAGCCTAATGCTGGATATTTTGGATCCGAGCCACCGTATCTTAAATACATATTTTGCACATTGCCAAGAGCATCCGTTACATTTGTTTGTTGCCCAATACTAAATAGCTTTTTATCTGCATCTTTATCTAAAGGGACTGGATCGTAAACATCAATAATGTTTTCAGTAAAGAACTCAGGTAACTTTTCATACGGTACATATGGAGGTGTTACATTGCCATTTTCATCATCCGTATTTGCTGGATCATACACTTGATAATCAATGCGCATTTCTGGCTGAGGTGAGTAACGTACATGTGCATTCAATTTCTCACCTACAAGACATTTCATACCAGGATCTGTGTTGTTAATAAGTTCAAATGTAATTGTATCGCGTACAGATTTTGTTAATTTTGGTGCTATTACAATCACAGAGACAGTAGAGCCATCTGATTGTACATTTCGAACAGCTTCACCAGATGTGTCAACGATTTTTGCACCATATGACGAAGTTACACGGAATGTATAAGATTTATCATCAGGTATTGGATCGCCATTACAAGCTTTTAAAGATACAGTAATTAGCGTTGAATCTTGATCATTTGCAATTAAATCTGGTTTTTCAACATCAATACTTTGAAGAGCATTATTCACATACTCTGGTCCAGTAAAATCATTAGAATTATCCTTTGGCTCTTCAAATTCTGCGTTGTTTGAGCCCATGAAGCCTGACGGTAATGTGATTTTATCGTTATCACGACCTGCTGCTGCACGTTTTAATCCTAGTACAGCAAAGTTACCGTTTTGTACACTGCGATATAAAAATTCAGCAACATCTCCACGAGTTAGCTTTGTAGAAGGATTGAAATCGGCAAATGTCTTTTTACCAGTGCTTCCTGTTGAAATATCATTTGTGTATAAATATTGAACCGCTTGAGGCTCATCTAAATCTAAACCTTTAAAGGCAGCATATATACGCGCAAATTGTCCACGTGTAACAGCTTTCGAACGATTTGCTGTCGTGTAAGTACCGTTAAATGGTAAATAAAAATCACTATAGAAGTTATAAGCGACACTTTCGTTATATGTTAATGCATAGTTCTTATCGAGCTTCGCAAACATTACAACAAGCTCTCGTTCAGTTATTTGCTCATTAGGTAAAAAGTTGTTAGCGCTATTCAATGAGAGTAGATCATTATCGACTGCCCACGAAATAGCTTGGTATTTGCCGTTATTGGTTGGGACATCATTAATTGTCGTAGCGGCTTGAGTCACAGCTGGAGTAGCTGTCATCAAAATTAGTACGAAACAAAGCAGAGATAGAAATGCCTTTTTAGCATATGTCATTTATTTTTCAGCCCTTTCATTAATTAAAGAACAATATATCATCTCGATAGTTTTGTTTTAAATCGCTTTCTAAATAATTCAAGAAACGTTCTAACACTACGGATGCTTGTGCTCGCGTTAATGGCTGATCTGGATTAAATCGACCTGTTGTAGGGTCACCAGTCATTAAGCCTAACTCATTCGCAATGTATATTCCGTCTTTTGAATAGTTTGGAATTTGCGCATCATCCTTAAACTTTGTCACATAGCCTGGATCTGGCGCCTTATTTTCTAGCCCTAATGCACGTACAAAAATCGTAGCGGCTTGAGCTCGAGTAATTTGATTATCAGGTTTGAAGTACTCTGGCGTTACACCTTTAATAATTCCTTTTTTATACGCAGACTCAATATAGGCATAATCTTTCACCGTACGTTTAACATCTTTAAAAACACTAGTAGCTGATGTCGATTTTTTCGTTTTCGGTTCTTCCATAACACGTAAGTCAACTGCCTTACCAATCGCCGTTGTAAAGTCAATACGCTTCATCGGGGTATTTGGTGAGAAGAAGTTACTCGCATCAGAATAAATACCTAAAGAGTATAATTTTTCAATAGCTCCTTTTGCATAATGATTTGATAAATCACGGAACTTAGGAATGATTAAACGTTCAATTGTCGGCATATATTCTTTATCTAAATCAAGAGTACCTTTTTGCCCAGAGGATAAATCATACGTATATTCTGAAATAACATCTTTTTCACTTACTACCGCATATCCACCATCAAAGCTCCCTAAACTTCCTAGGTTTTCTTCATAGTTTAGTACACGTGATTTGCTTGTCGATAAGCGATTTTTCACATGGCTAGTCTTACCGTCGCTATATTTATAAACAGCTTCTGTAATTTGTGTTTCTGTTGCTCCCCAGAAGTTTTCATAGCCAGCATGACGACTATCAGTATCAATCGTTACTGTATTTTGGACTGCATTTTTTCCAGTCCCTGTTTGATAGGCATATGTTTTTCTTGAAATCACATTACCTGAGTAATAATCAGAGGCTGCACGATTGTCCGTTACAGTTCCTTGTGAAAATTGGTAATCTACCAATGTATATGTTATTTTCCCAACAACAATTTTCTCAGTATACTTTTTCACTACACCATTCGATGTTTTTTGACCAATCGTAGCATAATCTACAACATCAGATTCGTAGGTCATATTTCGTGTTAATGTAGCACCATTACTTGCTGTTAGCTTTAGATTATATGTTTCGGTTAACTTTCCTTTAGATTCTTTTTGTGTAATTTTAATGTCTTTACTAGTACCTTTAAATATAATAGGTGTTCCTGTAATGAAAACAGCTTCCTCATATGTATATTCATTTTTTACAGCACCTGTTGTTTCTAATGAAACAGCTAATGCATTTTCTGGGATAGTAACTCCAATAACAAATACAGCAAGAACCACTAACATTATTTTAGATAAATGTTTTCGCATTCTTTTTTTGTCCCTCACTTTCATTCCATACATATCCGCATCTGGAGCTGCTGTCAATAATTTTCTTCAACTTTACAAAATAATCAGGTGAATTGATTAACCATTATTATCTGCTTTTATCAACACACCTGAAAAATTCAAGGATCAATTATACCTCGGCATAATTCGGTGACATCCGCCGGAGGCTTTAGGCCAACACGATATTGGTCACTCAGTCGTTGCCGAAAGACGTGCGTCTATTTCAGCAGATGTTTGGACACCGCTGAAAAGTGACGTAAAACCGCATTCATCTCACCATCTATAGAGGTGTGAACTTCCGTAGCGCTGAAAGAAGTTAACATCTGCTCGTCTTCTACGCAGGGCGACAAAGTTTCCCACCACAAGCGAATATATTTGTCGTAAAAATACTCGCAGAAGACTCACAGACTTCTAAATTGATTAATCAACTAATATTAAATGAGCTTTGACAAAACGATCTGATAATACTACTAAACGATCAGAAGGTTTTAAATCAGATGCTTGAATAACTTTACCAGCTTTAATAATTGTAGCTTGATCAATATTCATATCAATCATTTCACCAGCTTCATACCAGCGACCATTTTGCCATTGACTAACGCTCTTCACATTAATTACAGCTGGGTATTTCGATTTAACTGACTGTAGTTTACCAGTTAACATTAATGGTGCAACAGGCTTCGCTTTATTTAGAATATGAAGGGCTTGTACATGACCATCCTTCACATAGAAGTATCCATATTCTCCTTCATATAGATGAAGCTCAATATCAGGAATAACACTATAAATTTTGTTACCATCATCTACTATAGCCTTTGTTGAATTACTAACAGATAGTACAGTACGCTCTGTTTTCTTGAAGACATTTGACTCGATCTTCATCGCATCATCAATTTCGATTAAATAGCCATCTGCTTGTGATAAACGTCCATAATATAACTCATGACCTGATAAGTTTGGTGACATAAAGCTATCACTTGTTACTTCCACAACTTGGGCATAATGATCACGTGCAGCACCGTCCGAAATAACAAAAGCTGTACCATAAGCTAATAAGCCAGTAGGTTCAATTAAACGACCATTTCTAATTAAAATCGTTCCATCGTGGAAGTATAATGTACCGGCAGATTTAAGTTTTAATAATTGATATTTAGTATCTACAGAAAGCATTGGCTCATAGTAAGTTCGCTCATTGTTTTTCAATACAACAATCTTTTCAATCACTTCTTTGCCAAATTGTTTAACTGTTGCATAATATGCTTGACTGCCAATGTAATTTTTCAACTGACCTTTATCAATTTTTGTATTTCCAACATATATCGGAACCTTCGATGAAAAATTCATCGTTGATAAAGCTGTTGTTGTGTCAGAGCCAAATTGCCAATTTATAAAAGCATGTTGGTTTTTGACAGTTAATTTATTTGTATTGGCATTAACTGTCTGTATCTCACCTTTATACAGGTTTTCAACTAATGTACCCGTCTCACTAATGTCTATTTTTGTGACAATGGATGTGTTTCGATTTTTAAGGCTAAGCTTCACACGATCCCCCACATATAAAGCGCTAATATCGACAGCTGAGGAGTTTTTTTGATATTCTGTATCTTTATTTATATAGTAAGTTGTTTCCTCCCCAATATCTGGCTTCAGCATAATGAATAGTCCATTTGGATCAATACTTGTCACTACTCCAGCAAGTATTTTTGTATTTTGCGCAACTGTTGGAGATTCTGTTTCATTTGTAGAATTAGAAGTACCTCGCAGCTCAACAACACTGCGAAGGGAAATTTCCGCTTCTACTTTCATTCCCATCTTAAAGCCTTCGATTGTTGTCACTGTATTATTAATATATAGGCGGGCACTATCATTGATATTGTATGTAGCTTGATGACCGCTTTCATTTTGCAAAGTAATTTTACTAAGCTTTTTTTCTATTACTCCGTTAGAATTTGCATATTCTGAAAATGTTACATCAACAAAGGTCCCAGTCACCATTTGGGCAGCATGAGCTGTTTTATTTGATGAAAATCCGAGAACCGCTAGTAACACAATCATTAGTATGTATGGAATCTTCTTCAACAAATCCCGCCTCCTAAAAAATTGTTATTATAAATAGTATATCGTACTATTGGTAGTTTTTCCTATTCAAAAAGTTACATTTTAGTGCTTTTACTTACTTTTTAAATCTACCATTAGACACAAAGATAGAGGTAGCTTCCATTTTCAAGCTACCTTTGCTTCATCATACTTGAACGTCAATTGTATGTCCGGCTGTCGGATGTGGAGCATCTAACATTTCAACTAATTGTTCTGTATTTTGCTGTTGCATCTCCATTGCCTGCTTCGTTACAGCTAGAGATACATTTTGCATTAAAGTTGCTTGATTCATTGCCATTGATAAAGCTGCGATATCCATTTAGTCCACCTCCTATTTAATTTATCGGTCAGTTGTCCCATTCATCAAGCGATTCCCCAAATTTTTAATAAAAAAACATCTACTGTCCTAAATAATAGACTCAATAGATGTTTTTTTATTACATTTTATTTTCGATTGTACGCCAAGCTTCTTCAAAGCCAATTCCTTTTTCTGAAGAAAAGACAATAAGGGGATCATTTTTTTCCATGTCTAGCGTTTCTTTCACGATTTTTTTATGCTTATCCCATTTACCT
This sequence comes from Lysinibacillus sp. NPDC093216, assembly GCF_050280325.1. NCBI lineage: Bacteria > Bacillati > Bacillota > Bacilli > Caryophanales > Bacillaceae > Lysinibacillus > Lysinibacillus sp. NPDC093216. The sequence continues at coordinate 176,518 of NZ_JBNNVB010000004.1, forward strand.
TTTGGAATTTTATCTGCTTTTGTTGCAATAACAATACAAGGAATATTGTAATGCTTTAAAAAATCATACATCATGCGATCATCAGCTGTAGGGGGATGACGTAAGTCAACAATTTGTACGACTGCCTTTAATTCATTGCGCCCTGTGATGTAACGCTCAATCATTTTTCCCCATGATTCACGCTCAGTTTTTGAAACCTTTGCATAACCATAGCCCGGAACATCTACAAAAAATAATTGTTCTTCAATTTTGTAAAAATTAAGCGTTTGTGTTTTTCCGGGCTTTGAAGAAATACGTGCTAAAGCCTTACGACCGATCATTCGATTAATAAATGAGGATTTCCCCACATTTGAACGACCGGCTAGTGCAAATTCTGGCAGTCCATCTTCTGGATATTGGTCTGGTCTTACAGCACTTATGACCATTTCTACGTTATGGACTTTCATTTTCTTAAAAACCTCCGTCCAGTGCATGGGCTAATACTTCATCAGCCGATGACACTAGTTTAAATGTTAGTTGTTCGCGTACACTTTCAGGAATATCCTCAAGATCTCGCTCATTATCTTTCGGACAAATAATTGTCGTTAAGCCCGCTCGATGCGCACTGAGTGTTTTTTCCTTTAAGCCACCAATTGGCAGTACACGTCCACGTAATGTAATTTCACCTGTCATGCCGACTTCACGGCGTATTGGACGATGTAAAATTGCGGAAACAATTGCGGTTGCCATAGTAATACCTGCGGAAGGTCCATCTTTCGGAACAGCTCCTTCAGGAACATGAATATGAATATCATGTGTTTCAAAATATTCTGCATCCACTTTTAGATCTCCCATTTTTGTACGGACATACGATAAAGCTGTTTGAGCAGATTCCTTCATGACATCGCCAAGCTTACCAGTTAACTGCAATTTTCCTTTACCAGGTGTTAATGATACCTCAATTTGTAATGTATCACCACCTACAGTTGTATAAGCAAGCCCAGTAGCTACACCGATTTGATTTTCCTCTTCTGCTTGTCCATATCGGAAACGATGTTTACCGAGTAATTCCTCTAACGTTTTCGAGTTCACTGTTACTCGTTTTTTCTCACCAGAAACGATGATCTTAGCGATTTTACGACATAGGGTTGCGATTTGACGCTCTAGTCCGCGAACACCTGCTTCACGAGTATAATAACGGATAATATCAACTACGGCTTCGTCTTTAATAATAACTTGTGTTTTTTTCAAGCCATGCTCTTTTAACTGTTTCGGTATTAAGTGATTTTTCGTAATTTGCTCTTTTTCAATTTCTGTATAACCAGCAATTGAGATTACTTCCATACGATCTAGTAACGGCCCAGGAATTGTACTTAAATCATTCGCAGTTGCTATAAATAATACATTTGATAAATCATAAGGTTCTTCGATGTAATGATCACTAAATGTATTATTTTGAGCCGGATCTAAAACTTCAAGCATTGCTGCTGCAGGATCTCCCCTAAAGTCATTAGACATTTTATCAATTTCATCTAGAAGGAACACAGGATTAATTGTTCCTGCCTTTTTCATCCCTTGGATAATACGACCTGGCATTGCCCCAACATACGTACGACGATGACCACGAATTTCCGATTCGTCTCGTACCCCACCTAATGAAATTCGGATAAATTTGCGATCCAAGCTTTCTGCAACAGATCGAGCTAATGATGTTTTACCTACACCTGGAGGGCCAGCTAAACATAATATTGGTCCACGTAACGATTTTTTCAACTGACGTACAGCTAAATATTCTAATATACGTTCTTTTACTTTTTCTAAACCGTCATGGTCACGATTTAAAATGTCCTCTGCATGTTCGATATTCATGCGATCTTCAGTCGAATTTGTCCATGGTAATGAAACAATCCAATCAATATAGTTTCGGATGACGCCACTCTCTGCACTAGCTGCTGGTAGCTTCTCATAGCGATCCAACTCTTTAAGCACTACTTCTTTCGTTGATTCAGGCATCCCTGTTTCGTCGATACGTTTACGTAATTCAGCTACTTCACCAGTTTTTCCTTCACGATCTCCTAGCTCTGTTTGAATAGCTTTCATTTGTTCACGTAAATAATACTCCTTTTGCGTACGCTCCATGGATTGCTTAACTTTTGTATTAATTTTCTTTTCAAGATCAAGTACTTCTTGCTCGTCATGTAAACGAATAATTAAATGATCTAATCGCTTCTTTACATTGAGCATCTCTAATACTTCTTGTTTATCTGCAATCTTAAATGGTAAATGCGATGCAATGATGTCTGCTAAACGACCTGGCTCTTCAATGTCTGCCACAGTACTGATGGTTTCAGATGTAATTTTATTGGAGCCTTTCGCGTATCTTTCGAAATACGTTAACAACGTACGCATTAAAGCCTGTGTTTCAACATCCTTACCGATTGTTTCCTCCTTAACATCGATGTCAACAATCGTATATTTTTCTAGCGCCCGATAGTTAGACCATGTTGCACGCGCTACACCTTCCACTAAAATACGCAGTGTTCCATTTGGTAATTTTAACATCTGTTTGACATATGCCATCGTACCAACTGTATATAAATCTTGCTCATCAGGCTGTTCATCATGCACTTCTTTTTGTGTTACCAATAATATCAATTGGTCCTCTAGCATCGCTTGTTCTAGCGCCGCTACAGAACGATTTCTACCCACATCAATATGTAACACCATCGACGGGTATACTAAAAGTCCACGTAAAGGCAATAATGGTACACTTGTTGTTTTTTGTATTGTCACCATGCGGGTATTCACCTCCGTCAAAATTTTCTTATTCACTCCCACGCTACTAGTATGTGTCTAAAAAGCTGATTCACACTAGTTAATCAATTGAGCCAAAAATTTCATCTAATTACAGTTGGCTTTATGTATGAATGAATAAAAAGCTGACTGTCGATATGTGCGAATATTGCACAATCGAAGTCAGCTAAATTACTCTTTATCTCATAACAATAGACATTAGTATCTGTTCGTTATGCTGAAGTTTTTGTGTCGCTACCTTCATCGAGTTCAGTGCCATCTTCAAGAAGCAATTTCGGTTTTTCTTTATCCGTAATTGTTTTTGCCGTAATGATACATTTTTTCACGTCTTCGCGTGAAGGTAGTTCGTACATTACATCAAGCATTGTTGACTCAATAATTGAACGAAGACCACGTGCACCCGTTTTCCGTTCTATTGCTTCTTTTGCAATTTCAGAAAGAGCACCTTCATCAAACTCAAGCTCAACACCATCTAGTTCAAGCATTTTTTGATATTGCTTAGCTAGTGCATTTTTAGGCTCCGTTAAAATTTGTACAAGCGCAGCCTCGTTTAATTGTTCTAGACTTGCAAGTACTGGTAATCGACCGATGAATTCTGGAATTAGACCAAATTTTAATAAATCCTCTGGAATCAACTTTGCCATAATTGAGCCTTCATCCATATCAATTTTGTTTGGATCTGAACCGAAGCCAATTACTTTTTCACCTTGACGACGTTTAATAATGGATTCTATTCCATCAAATGCTCCACCCACAATAAATAAGATGTTTGTAGTATCGATTTGTAAAAACTCTTGGTGTGGATGCTTACGACCACCTTGTGGTGGGACACTTGCAACTGTACCTTCTAAAATTTTTAGAAGGGCTTGTTGTACACCTTCACCAGAAACATCACGTGTAATGGATGGATTTTCGGATTTACGTGCAACTTTATCGATTTCATCAATATAGATGATTCCTTTTTCAGCACGTTCGATATCGTAATCTGCGGATTGAATTAATTTTAATAAAATATTTTCAACGTCCTCACCAACATAGCCAGCTTCTGTTAGAGAAGTAGCATCTGCAATAGCAAAAGGAACGTTTAATATACGTGCCAATGTTTGGGCCAATAAAGTTTTACCGCTACCAGTTGGGCCGATTAACACAATGTTCGATTTCGCTAATTCTACATCATCAATCTTACTATTTGTATTAATGCGCTTGTAGTGATTGTAAACCGCAACTGCTAAAGCTTTTTTAGCACGATCTTGTCCTATTACATACTCATCTAAAATCGTTAAGATTTCTTTCGGTTTTGGAATATCTTGGAATTCAATTTCTTCTTCAACACCCAGTTCCTCTACAACGATTTCTGAACAAAGTTCGATACATTCATCACAAATATAAACACCAGGACCTGCAACTAGTTTACGTACTTGTTCTTGTGGCTTTCCACAGAATGAGCATTTTAAATTGCCTTTTTCATCATTAAATTTGAACAATATGTTTCACCCCTATTCAAGCAACAATCTTACAAGATTATTGAATCTTTATCAAATAAATTGTCTGCATCTATTTACACCACGGCGTTTATGTTTCAAGATTTTAAAAAGATTTCGACATTCATTGCACGAAAAACATTAACATTTATCGCCAATAATGCCCATTCATTAACTTGATGAATTCCAGCTCATCACCATAGCGTGTGGTTGATTTCCGTCCGGCTGGGCGCTTTGTAGCTGACGCTTTGCTTTCGCTACAGAAAACATTTGCCGCTGTCGCTTCGCTTTCGCACAGAGCAAAGCTTTCTGGGGGCGTCCAGCCTCCACTCCAATCAACTTATATAAATGAAGTGGCATACGTTTTAACAAATCTCATCCACAACTTTTGGTGATGAACTTGAATTCCGCTAATTATACCGTTGAATTCCATGTGTTGTTACTGACTGATTCTTCAGAAACCTCTAGCGACGAAAGACCTTTCTTTTCGTCAAGATTTCTGACACTAGACTGATATTTGGCTTGTGACCCTCACTATATACCGGTAATACAAGTTAAAAATACTCAAATGAGTAACTTACATTTCTATTAATTATGCCTCGGCATAATTGCTGCTGTCGCTTTGCTTTCGCGCAGAAAACATTTGTAGCTGTCGCTACAGAAAATAATGGCTGAAAGAAGTTAAAATCTATTACATTCGCCAGAGGCTTAACTTCATTCAGAAGAGGATGTATTTCGTTATTCCTCATTCGGAAGGATTGAGACATCAATATGATCTCAACTGAATAAAGTCAAATTTTAGCATCGTGTGAAAAGTCAAACAATACTATGTATTAGGTAAGGCCTTTTGCCTATCCCCTTTTCAAAAAAGTATTTCCTTTTGGAGGATGCTTTTTGCGGTGAAAATAGTCGTAATATTAATAATATAATTAATTGAACTAATTCTAAAGGGGAATCTAGCTAAACCTAAATAAAAAATATGTGATAAAACAAGGCACGGTTTAATGCCGTACCTTGTTTTCATTTTTCTATCCAGTTACAAAAAATCCTATTCAGTAATTTTAGCGTTTTCTACTAAAAATTCAACTGTTTTTTGAATTTTAATGTCGTTTTCAAGAACTGCTGTGCCACCTAAAGCTCCAGTAATTTGCTCTTTAGTCATGTTAAATTGAGCAGCCATTTTTTCTAATTCAGCTGCGATATCAGCTTCAGTTGCTTCAATTTTTTCAGCTTCAGCAATTGCTTCAAGTGTTAAAGATACACGTACGCGGCTTTGTGCTTCTTCTTTCATTTGTCCACGTAAATCTTCTTCTGATTGACCTGAGAATTGATAGTAAAGGTCTAAGTTCATACCTTGCGTTTGTAAACGTTGACCAAATTCTTGTAACATACGATCAGTTTCAGAGTTAATCATACCAGCAGGTACTTCAAATTCTGCACTCTCAGCAGCTTTTTCTACTAATTCATCACGAAGTGCTGCATCTGATTCTGCTTGTTTTTGTTCAGCAGTTTGCTCTTTGATTTTAGCACGTAAAGCTTCAACACCCTCAACTTCTGGGTCTAATTCTTTAGCGAATTCGTCGTTTAATTCTGGAAGAACTTTTGTTTTAACTTCTTTTACAGTTACTTTGAAAGTAGCTTCTTTACCAGCTAATTCAGCTGCATGGTATTCTTCTGGGAAAGTAACAACTACGTCTTTAGATTCACCATTTTTAATACCTACAAGTTGCTCTTCAAAGCCTGGGATGAATGAGCCTGAACCGATTTCTAGTGGGTAGTCTTCACCTTTACCACCTTCAAATGCTTCTTCACCTACGAAACCTTCAAAGTCGATAGTAGCTGTATCGCCTTCTACGATAGCTTCGTCTTCTTTAATTTCAAGCTCTGCTTTACGAGCTAATTGGTCTTGAATTTGTGTTTCTACTTCTTCATCAGTAACTTCTACTGGAAGTTTCGTAACTTCTAAACCTTTGTACTCACCAAGTTTTGGCTCTGGTTTCACTGTTACTTGAGCAGTAAATGTGAAATCTTTACCATGTGTGAAGTTTTCTGTACCAGAAATTTCTGGGTAATCAACTGGCATAATACCAGCTTCATCGATCGCTTTCGAATAAGATTCAGGAACGATGATTTCTAATGCATCTTGGTATAAAGATTCGATACCAAAGCGTTGTTCAAACATATTACGAGGCATTTTTCCTTTACGGAAACCTGGTACGTTAATTTGTTTTACAACTTTTTTGAACGCTTGGTCCATTGCTGCGTCTACTTCTGCAGCAGGTACTTCGATTGTAAGAGTACCGATATTACCTTCTTGTTTTTCCCATTTTGCTGACATGTATAAATACCTCCAAATAAATAATCAAGTTTATTGTTAGACAATTCATTCGTAACTACGATTTTGACAACCATTTTAGTATAACATAGATGCGTATAGTTTCAACTTATTTCATACTTCATGTAGTTCCGTTAACTTTTCTAACATTTGTAAAAAGTCAATGATTTCATAGTCCATTTCCTGTACTTTTCCGAGCATAGATTGTACAAAGTCTATATAACTATAAGCAATATCATCGGCTTCATACGGGTGCCATTCAAACGGATACGTCACAATGGCATGCTTCGCCATTAAATATTGTACCATTTCTAACGTCGATGGGTCTTGCTCTAATTTATTTTCGATTATATTTTTTACTTCCCTATACTGAGGCAACTGATTTGGTAAGACTAAATTGTTAGGGTTAATAATCTTTGTTCCATTAAATTTTGAAACAGTAATGTCTATTGACACTTCTTGTTCCACTAAAAGGATTAATGCTAAGCTCTGAACAAATGGATGGATTGTTGGACATTCAATAATAGCTTTCAATGCTGTCTTTAATTGTCGTACATTCGTATCCATTAAGCGATGCAGCCGAATTGATTGTTCGTTCGGCGTTAATGCACTAAATTTCGAAAGTTCATATTCTTGCTCTTCTAACAATCGTTTAGCATCCTCTTTTTTTTGAAGATTCTTAGCAACTTCTTGATTCAAGCTTCTTAAGCGTTCAAATTTCTCAAGCTGATCTTCTGGAAGTACGTTTTCTTCAATTAATGTCGTAATTAACGACTCTACTTGATGGTATTCCTTTAACTGCATACATACTGTAACATACAGTTCCATTACTTCTACATACAATGTCGTCCCCATAGCAAATAATTGCTCACAAACATTTTTAACTTTATCGTATTCTTTTAATTCATATAAAGCATACGCGTAGGTACTTAATGCAATTTCGTCTCCAGCTTCATATGAAAATGCTTTTTCAAAGCTTGCCACAGCCTCTTCATATTGATAATTTTCCGCATACATATGTCCTTCACGTATTAATGTCTGAACAGCACCAGGAAAAACAACAATATTGTCATGTTTGATAACATGCCGTTTTCGCTTTGTCATTTTTCTCACCTCTTTAGCTCTATTTTACTCATTAGTTAGTTCTTATTGAATGACCATCATAACATGGAGTTGATTTCCGTATTCGCTGAACGCTTTACCAGTAAGCTACTTTTATTTGGTCACGAAGGTTTATCCATATCTAGGACGCCCACCTTCACTCCAATCAATCTCATTAGTTGATCTACGTTTTAATAAATGTCACTTTCAACTCTTTAGGTAAATGACAACACTTATATACCAATAAATCAATCCACTGCTTATTTGCAACAAAAATCTTCACTTATGCATTTCATATTTTGTAATAAATTGTATTATAATTAATACTATATTTTATTTATTGTTATTACAGGCATCCTACTTTGTAATTTAAAGTTCTTCACAAGGAGTGGAATACATGCAATTAATAGATACAGTTAGTGAATTTGGTAGTAGCATCTCTCCTATGTATGAGGCACTATCAATTAAAGTTGTTTCGTTATCTACAGCGGACGGTCCCCATCTGAAGGATTATCCGATTGAATTTGAAATACTCACAAGAACTAAGATTGATGTATACACACAAGAAGCGATTACACATATTATAGGTATCCAAGGTCACATCCCTGGCTCCATTTCACTTGGACACCCACATGAGTCACTTTATATTATTCCCCAAAATGTACACATTGAATGCAACTATAAACTTCTAAGTATCGACAAAAAAGATATGCAACGAATCTTACTGCACTCTCAACCGAATCTTCATTATAGTGAATGGCTAATTGATGCCATTAAAAATGCAAATATTCTCGTAGAATTAAAAACTAATCAAAACACCTTTACTGAATGGCCGCTCGGTATAAAATCGGCCGTTATATCATAACTGGGATGAGACATACTTTAATAGGTATGTCTTTTATTATTGGAAACTATCGCGGCAATGCAAGATGTCCTTAAAAAACATGACTCTTCTGCAAAGCAAGGGGGGTGATTTTCGTTCCGACTGAGCGCTTTCCTGGGGGGCGTCCGTTGAGCCGCTTGGGGCAACAGATGTTTTTTTGCGCGAAAGCGTAGTGCTAACGTAGCGGCAGCAGCAGGATGTTGGTCACGAAGGCGTTATCACAAGACGTGATGGTTTTAGCCTTCGTTCCTCTATTGCTGATCCCAAGGAGTCGCTCAGTCTCCACTCCAATCAACCAATTCACATAGCAAATACCTTCTGGCATGTCACTCTAATTAATAGTAAAAAAAGATATTAAACAAGAGTGGGAGGCTACAGCAACAATTACGCCAAGGCGAAAAACGCTCTTTAATAAATCTTTCCCTTTTTGTTGCTTGTCTATCATAACAACTTTCTCTTGATTCTGGAATTCCCATTGTGAATATACTCCTAGACAACTTCACAAATCAACAAATTTATCGTTGAAACGCTATAATAAAAATGCATAGCTCTAAAAGCATTTTTACTATATCTGCGCATTGTTATATAAGTAACTACAAAGACTAGTGATTATAAAGGAATACATTTAACAAAATGCTCTTATAGAGAATTAACTTAACTTCGGGGGAATTACATATGGATATCAAAAATACGTTACAATCATTTTCCACTATGACACACTCAGCACAACAAGAATTTATGTTGCAGAAAGGTGACTGGTTGTTACAAGAAATGTTAACGCACATTGGTTCACCAGATGCAGAATTACGAGACAAATTAATATATCGTACTTTTATTGAAATACTTAGCGATAATTTACTGAGCACCGAACAGTTACAATATTTATTTGATACTGTTATAGGCGACGATTTTTTATATTTAAAGTTAGGCGAAGAATTGACAGATAGTGTTTTTACACGTTCGTTTTCTGCTTTAATTGCAGCAAGTATTCTTGCAAAAGATGCTGAACAACTGGTTTTAAATGATGATCGTCTACAAATTTTCTTTCAAAAGATTGGCCGCTATTTATTATTGGAAAAAGATACACGAGGTCATGTTCATGATAAAGGCTGGGCGCATAGCATTGCACATGGCGCAGATTTAGCAGCAATGACGATTAAACACCCTAAATTCGATTTACAGCATGCGCCTTTCATCTTGCATGCATTGAAACTTGTTACATGGAAAGATACTGTCTTTGTCAACGATGAGGAAGAACGCTTAATTAATATAATTGAAGCGTTACTAGCTCGTAACTATTCCGAGGAAGCTTTAATAGAATTTGTCGAACAGGTATTTGATAAATTTGAAATGCATTTAGTGACGCAGGGCTATAACGAAGCCTTTTTTAGCGGACGTACATGCACATTAAATTTAATGAAAACATTGTACTTCGCCTTAAAGATGAATAACCTAGCCCCAAAACTTCAAAATACTATCTATGGACAAGTAGCAAAATGGCTAAAGCTTGGAGCTTAAAATTTATCTTCATTCACCTCGGCGTAATTGTGCTGAATAAAGATAAATCACTTTCTTTCTACTTAGAACATTTATTTTCGTCTTCATAACCAAAAATAGCAAACCAAGGATATCCTTAGTTTGCTATTTTTACTTTTTGGATAAAACATTCAAAATACACTATATGGAAGTCTATAATTATATTAACATAATTAATATTATACCCCTTTCCATTCATCCCTTACATTTAAAGTTTATCCTGATATATCCATAATCCCTCTTTTCATGTACTCATCTTTTTAAAAAACGCAACAAAAAAGCATTCAAAACCTTAACGTAACGGCGACTTTATTACAAAATGAAGTCTAAAATGTGAACTGATATTTTCACAAAAAAAACTATTTACATGGTTAAACACTAGAAACTCAGTGTTTTCAACGTTTCAACAGTGTTTATTTAATTAAATGCAAAAATACTAATATTGAAATAACGATTTTTGTTCAAAAAATGTTCATATTCATCCCCAGTTTACTATTAAAAATATAAAAAAATAATTTTTTTCTTTAAAACAGGGCGTATAATCCTATATGCAAACAATGACATTTGTGTCGATCGATTATGACACATTGTTTAAAAATCGATTACACAGATTAATAACTTTGCGAACGCTTGCACTAGACCAGTCAAATACTAGATTCAATGTTTCATAATGAACCATGTCATTGTAAGTATTTCTGATAATTTGATTGGTACAACAATTAAAAGAGGTGACCGTATTACCCACTATTTATAATTTCGAATCTATATAAAACAAATGAAATTTATGAATAGCCGTTTTATAGAAAGGAGTCAAACATGAAGAAAAAGTTAAGTTTAATGTTAATTGCATTTGGTGCGCTTGCAGTTCTTTCTGGCTGTGAACCCCTTACAATCTTTGATCCAAAAGGGCCGAATGCCAAAACATTATCAGACACAATTATTTTATCCATTATTACAATGGCCTTTATATTACTAGTCGTGTACGTGCTTTTAGCATTTATGTTAACAAAATACCGTGCTTCAAAAACACCTGCCGATTATGAGCCTCCTCACGAAGAGGGTAGTCATCTACTTGAAATTACATGGACAGTTATCCCTATTATCATAGTGGCATTCTTAGCAATTGTTACTGTAAGAACAACAAGTACAGTAGAGGCAACACCAGAAGGTTATGACAATAAAGAGCCACTTGTTATTTACGCATCATCTTCTAACTGGAAATGGCATTTTAGCTATCCAGAGCAAGGTATTGAAACTGTAAACTATGTAAATATTCCAACTGACCGTCCAATTGAGTTCAAACTTTACTCATTCGGACCAATCACAAGTTTCTGGATTCCGCAATTAGCTGGTCAAAAATATGCGATGAGTGACATGTTAACAACTATTCACCTTGCCGCAGATGAGGTTGGTTCATTCATGGGCCGTAACTCTAACTTTAGCGGTCGCGGATTTGCTGAAATGGAATTTGAAGCGCAATCTATGACACAAGAAGACTTCGACAAATGGGCTTCTGATGTAAAAGCAAACGAAAAACCATTAACAAAAGAAAAATTTGATGAACTATTAAAAGCAGAACACGTTGGTCGTTCAAGCTATTCATCTACACACTTAGAATTTAGTCCAGCTCCAATGGAACACAGTGAACACATGAAAATGGGAGACATGGATCATAGTGATATGGACCATGGGGATCATTCTGATTCACAAGAAAATTCTGAAGCAACACATTCACATTAATTTTTAAACCCGAAAGGAGCGCATCCAATGAGTATGGAAGAAGTATTCCATCCTATGCAAGAACCGATGATTTTAGCGGCAGCTATTAGTATCGTAGTTGGAGCAGTGGTAATTGTAGCAGGCCTTACGTATTTCAAAAAATGGGGCTATTTCTACAAAAACTGGCTATCAACTGTTGACCATAAAAAAATCGGTATTATGTATATCGCTACAGCACTTTTGATGCTATTCCGCGGCGGTATCGATGCATTGTTAATGCGTGCACAAACGGCAGTTCCTGATAACGGACTTCTTGATGCACAACACTATAATGAGATTTTCACAACACACGGTTTATTAATGATTTTATTCATGGCTATGCCATTCGTAATTGGTTTAATGAACATTGTTATCCCACTGCAAATTGGTGCACGTGACGTTGCCTTCCCACGTCTAAATGCAGTCAGCTTCTGGTTATTTGCAGCTGGTTGTGGTTTATTAAACCTATCATTTATCATCGGTGGTTCACCTGATGCTGGTTGGACAGCTTACTTCCCACTATCTGGGACAGAATTTAGTCCAACTGTTGGGAACAACTACTATTCTTTAGCTTTACAATTATCAGGGATTGGTACGTTAATGACTGGTGTTAACTTCATCGCAACAATCATTAAAATGCGTGCACCTGGTATGACATTAATGAAAATGCCAATGTTCACTTGGTCAATTTTAATTACAAACGTTATTATCGTATTTGCATTCCCAGTGTTAACTGTAGCACTTGCATTAATGATGTTAGACCGTCAATTCGGTACACAATTCTTTGCAATGCAAAATGGCGGTATGGATATGCTTTGGGCCAACCTATTCTGGGTTTGGGGACATCCTGAGGTTTATATCGTTATCCTACCTGCTTTCGGTATTTTCTCTGAAATCATTGCGACATTTGCACGTAAAAACTTATACGGCTATAAATCAATGGTTATGAGTATGGTCGTTATTTCGTTACTATCATTCTTAGTATGGGCCCACCACTTCTATACAATGGGTCACGGTGTAATGGTAAACAGCGTATTCTCTATTACAACAATGGCAATCGCTGTTCCGACAGGGGTTAAAATATTTAACTGGTTGCTCACAATGAGACACGGTAAAATTCAATTTACAACTCCTATGCTTTATGCTCTTGGCTTTATTCCTATCTTCACAATTGGTGGGGTTACAGGGGTAATGCTTGCAATGGCAAGTGCTGACTATCAATATCATAATACGATGTTCTTAGTTGCCCACTTCCACTATGTATTAATTCCAGGTACAGTATTTGGTGTACTTGCAGGTTACCACTACTGGTGGCCAAAAATGTTCGGTTTCCGTTTAAATGAAAAACTAGGTAAAACTGCTTTCTGGTTTATCGCAATTTGCTTTAACGTAACATTCTTCCCTCTATTCATTTTAGGTTTAGATGGTTACGCTCGTCGTATGTACACTTACTCTGAGTCTACTGGCTACGGTCCATTGAACATGCTATCGTTCATCGGTGGTCTTGGTCTTGCTGTCGGCTTTGCGTTAATCGTATATAACATTTATTACAGCTGGAAACATATGCCTCGTAATGAAAAAGCAGATGTTTGGGATGGCCGTACATTAGAATGGGCTACTCATTCTCCAGTACCAGAATATAACTTTGCAGTAGTTCCAACTGTTACACGTTTAGATGAATTCTGGTTCGCGAAAAAAGAAGGTCGCGATATTACAGCAGGTAAAATTGAAAAAATTCACATGCCTAACAACACTGGCACACCATTCTGGATGAGTGGATTCTTCTTCCTTGCAGCATTCTTCGCTGTATTTAATCTATGGATTCCAGCCATCATTAGTATGATTGGTGTATTCGGCTTTATGATTCACCGTTCATTTGAAAAAGATCATGGTCGATACATTTCAGTTGAAGAAGTTATGGCAACTGAGAAAAGCTTGAGAGGTGATAAATAATATGAAAATCGATTCTTCACTTCCATTAGAATATAGTACAGAAGAAAATCGCCTGAAAATTTTCGGTTTCTGGATTTTCCTTGGCGCCGAAATCGTATTATTCGCCACACTATTTACAGTGTATTTCACACTTCAAACACGTACTGGTAGTGGCCCAAATGGCGCTGAGATTTTCGAATTAACACCAGTATTATGGGAAACATTCTTATTATTAACAAGTAGTTTCACAATTGGTCTTGGTGTTCATGCAATGCGTATTGGCAATAAAAAAGCGATGATGGCATTTTTCATCATCACACTTCTATTAGGTCTTGGCTTCTTAGGCATTGAGATTGATGAATTTATCACATATGTTGATGAAGGTGCAACAATTACAACAAGTGCATTCTTATCGGCATTAATGACTTTACTTGGTACGCACGGTGCCCACGTAACATTCGGTTTCTTCTGGGGCGTTGCAATTTTAATCCAAGTAGCTAGCCGTGGTTTAAACCCACAAACGGCTAACAAAGCGTTTATCTTCTCACTGTACTGGCACTTCCTAGACGTTGTTTGGATTTTCATCTTCAGCTTCGTCTACTTGAAAGGACTGATTAGCTGATGAAGGAATTATTCCCAAAACAACATGTGATGGGCTTCGGCTTCTCACTATTACTAACAGTTGTAGCTTTATCTGTCGTAAAATTTGATATGTCATTTAACATGGCATTTGGTGTTTTACTAGTGACTGCTCTTGCACAAGCAACTGTACAATTAGTATTATTCATGCACATCGGTGAATCTGAAGATAAGAAAACGTTATATACAACGATTTTATATTCAGTATTCGTAGGTGTTGTTACAATCCTAGGTACATTATTCGCAATGATCTGGGGCTATAATTGATAAACAGAGCCGAGAAAATGATTTCATTTTCTCGGCTTTTTCTTTTTGTAAATATATTTATTTCAATATCGAAAGTAGACTCCACTCGAAATAGAAATCGTACAACACTCCCCCTACTCTTCTTATGTACAAACATAGCAATAACTGATCTTTTTAAAATTTATATAGACAATCAACAGAACGCTTTTCAGGCCTCCTATAAATAGCTACTAACTGTAATACCCCCAAGCTACAATGCAAATTCATTAGAATACGCTACAAAAAAATAATCTCCTAGTGATAGTCCTTGTCTTAACACCATTGGCTCATTACCAAAACTTATGGATGACATTTGTTAATGCCATTTATCTTCATTCAGTAGAAGAATCCTACCTCTGAAGGTGGGGAGACGAATGCGGATGTGGTTCCTTTTCAGTGGGTGTCCAAACACCTACTGAAAAAGAGGAACTCAGTCTAAGAACGCCACGTCCTGTGGCAATTTATCTGTGCGAAAGCGAAGCGACATCTACAAATGTTTTATGTAGCGAAAGCAAAGCGACAGCTACAATTACGCCAAGTCAAAATTGATATTAGTTGATTGGAGTGGAGACTGGGCGACTCCTTGGGGATTAGCGATAGAAGAACGAAGGCTAAGAGCATCACGTCCTGTGATAACGCCTTCGTGACCAACATCCTGTTGGCCCGAGACCCCTGCAGTGAAGCGAAGCGGCTCATCAGACGCCCCCAGGAAGCTCTGTGCGAAAGCGGAGCGGCAGCAACAACAAAGCCCCCAGTCGGAATGGAAATCAACCACACGTTATGGTGATGAGCCACACCATTGCGATATTTTACAATAACTAACAACAGATTTATTGATCATCGATTAATATTCATGAACCAATCTTCTTGCGACTTATCATGAGCAGGAAGGCTTATAAACAAATGTACCGGTTAGGCATTTACTATTATTTTATTTTTGAAATGGTACTGTTTTTTAAATAATGAAACTTTTACTATTGTAGTAATGTATACTAATAGTTGATGTTTTTACCAAGAATAGGAGATGAAAGTAATGAACAAATTTTTTAAAGTTTTAAGTGTTGGAGCACTAGCACTGACACTAGCAGCTTGTAACAGTAGCGCTACCCCAACGAAAGACACAACTAATAAAAGTAAACTCACTTTAGAGCAAGTGTATGAAAAAGCAGTAGAGCGCCAAGCTGACATTAAAAGCTCGAGTGCAAAAATGGAGATGACTCAAGAATCCAAAGTTGGATCAGGTGAACAATCTATGGAGTTTACCATCGATTCAAAAATGGATATGGATGTAGTTATCGATCCAATTGCTATGCACTTATCAGGTTCAATGACAATGCCAGATATGGCTGATGAAGGCCAAGAAAATATGGAAATGCCAATTGATATGTACATGAAGAAAGACCAAGGCTTTTTCATGAAGAATGAAGATACAAATTCTTGGTACAAATTGCCGGATGAGCAATTTGATTCAATGATGGAACAAACTGCATCATCTGCGGATGCTAAGGCACAATTAGAACAGCTTAAAAACTTTATCAAAGATTTCAAATTCGAACAAACAGATGATGCATATGTCTTAACTTTAGACGCTAAGGGCGATAAATTTAAAGAACTTATCGATTCTGAAATTAACAAATCAATGAAAGATATGGGTCTTGAAGAAAATCCACTTGATAAATTAACAATCGATAAAATACACTACATTCTACAAATCGATAAAAAGACTTTCGATACAACTAAATTGGATATGAATTTCGATTTAAAAATGAAAGTTGAAGATCAAGAACTATCAATGAAAACTAAATCAGTTGTGACGTACACTGATTTCAATCACTTAAAAACAATCGACATCCCACAAGAAATTATCGATAAGGCACAAACTATTGCACAATAATCAATATAAAAAGGGATCTGCATACTTTAATGTACGCAGATTCCTTTTACTTTTAGTACCACCTCAAGCGGACTTTTATAGTATATCAATTATGCCTCGGCATAATTGCATCCAGAATCGGCTTTGTACTTAGGCCTGCAGATGTTTTTTGCGCGTCAGCGGCCCCGACGCAGGTCAGTTAGCCTTTATCGCATGGATGCGATAGGCTAACATCCTTTAAGAACCCCTCCCCGATTCCGTGACATCCGCTAGAGGCTTTAGGCAAACTCGATGTTGGTCACTCAGGCGTTTTAACAGGATGTGAAGTACTTATCCTGATTTCCTCTCCTCTATTTCAGCGGATGTTTGGACACCCATTGAAAAGTGTTTGAAACCTCATTCATCTCCCCCCTATAGAGGTGGGAGAATTCAGCTGAAAGAAGTTAAAATTAAAAAGATTGCCCAGTCTTTCATGTACATATACTAGTCCCAATAATTTTTCATTAAATCATTTGCCCACCGTGGCTGTTTTATTTCACCTTTTGGTAAAAATTCTTTCATTACAGGTTTTATATCAATGATTGGTGTTCCATCAATAGCATCTAAGCCTTTAACGATTAATGATCTATCCTTTAATTCTAGTAATTCTACAACCGTTACACCTAGTTTATTAGGTCTATTTTTACCTCTCTGAGCAAAAATACCGACTTCCGGATAGTCCTTATTATTTCTTGGGTGTCTCGCTTCATATTGGATCTTTTCATCTGCAACTTTGTCAAAATAAAAAATTATTTCTAAATGGGAAAAATCATCAATCCCCTTTAAAGACGATTCATGCATATCTTTCGTTAACTCAATAATAGAAATGACGTCACCCCAATTGTCATCTTCAATCATTTTTCGACTATTGCTCACTACAGCTATAGGTTTAATGTTATAGAGCATATCAAGACCTCTTCTCTTCGTTGATTTCTTCATGGTATTTCCGTTTAACTCCAATATACTTCAGCTACTACCGATGTCAATTTAAGGTAATGAATTTACAATTTCACAGGAGTTTCACCATTAATAGAGAACCGATAGTCTCTCTTATAGCAAATGTGGCAATAAATCTCTTTAATGCATGTATTCACTGTTCTTTTTTATTTTATTATTCGTAAAAATAAAATACATGAAAATGTAGCGAGGGTTATGATATGGTATATTATCTACAATGAAATTTTAGAAGGTGGAAAACATGCTTGAAGTAAGTGAAAGTAAGTTATCACAATATATATTACATTTTATTGATGATACACTCGTGTTAGGTGAGGAATCATTATCACAACCAGAGGTCATGCTAGAGGCAGCTTTTACACAGCTAGCTTTTAGCAAAATCGATTTAGAGCAACAATTCGAATTTTTTCATGAAACAGACATTGCGTTAAACGAGGTTTACACATATGTGAGGGCTATATTTGATCAGGAGACTAGTTTCTTAGAACAATCAATCAACATTGCTAAACACTTACATAGTGTATCTCAACATCCTAACATTAAAAGTGGCGAATTGTTTATTGGATTATTTGACAATTGTTTTCTAGCTACAGAAGCTAAAAAAATAATCGCCATCGTTAAAATTGATGAAAAGGAAATGTTTTTAGATGTAAAAAACGACCACAACAAAATGGTCGTCAATGGCATTGATGGAATTAATGTAAAGAAAATTAATAACATGGCCATTATCGTAGATATGGGAACAGATGAGACACCTGCTGTCTTTATGAAAACGAAAAGGAAAGAAGATATTGTCTACTGGCAAGAACGATTTTTAAAGATAAAAGCAGCTGATGAACATTATTACAAAACGAATTTAGCGTTAACAGAATGCAAAAAATATATTTTAAAAGAAGAGAGCTTTACAAATACTGAGAAACTGGGGCTTTTAAATAAAACACTTGATTACTTTAGAAATGAAGATGAATTTCAAGTAAATAATTATATTGAAAGAGTGTTTGATAATGCTGAACCAACACAGAAAGATATTATTATTAATTCAGTAAAACCATATGAAACCGTAATTTCTGAGAGTGCGCTTGAAAAGGCTGAAAAAAAATATAAACGTAAAATTAAACTCGATTCCAATATTGAAATCCAGGTGAATGTACAGGATATCGAGCAAGTGGATGAACTAATTGAAGTGGGCTACGATGAATCTACAAATCGAAAATTCTATAAGATTTATTTCCAGGAAGAACTATAATTAAATTTTAAGAGACTTTCCAAGTTTACCAGGGAAGTCTCTTTTTTTGCTCCTCACCCTAGCGTATGGTTGATTTTCGTACAGAAAACATCCGCTTCGCTGCAGGGTCTCGGGCCAACAGGATGTTGGTCACGAAGGCGTTATCGCAGGACGTGATGCTCTTAGCCTTCGTTCCTCTATCGCTAATCCCCAAAAAGTAGCCCCGTCTCCACTCCAATCAACTTATATCAATTGCCTTGGCATAATTGCCGCTGTCCCTTCATAGGTAATTATAATGATTACAAATTATTTTATATAACAGGAGGGTCTTTTTAATATGTCCTATATAAACGAATTACTGAATTATATTGATAGTGCTTCAATCGAGATTTTACTCGAACTTTTTTTGGTAACGACCTGTATTTCAACCATAATTTATTTAGCAACTAAAAACAAATACATTTCGTACTTATCGTCTGCGCCAATATTTTATTTTCTTTCAATAAGTTTCAGCAACAATTCACACTTCATTCTGCTTGTCTTAGCAATGACAGTTCAAGCCTCTGTTATTTTATTTATCCAGAAGAAGAATCTACTAAAGGTAATAACAATGAAAGACAAAGCTCACGACAGTATTTAACATGATAAAATAAAGGACTTGTTTTTACGATTTATCAACAAGTCCTTTTACTCTTTTATACTATCAATTTAATTTCCTCTAACACTGCTTATTTCCATGAATATCTGATAGTATTGCTACTTTCACATATCCTCAGCTTAATTAGTTTTACATTTCTGGAGCTTCCATACCGAAATTTGTCCATTCTTCTTTAGCTGGACCATAAATGCCTGGGACAGTTAATCCCGCCTGTCGCATAAGAACCGTCATTTGTCCACGATGGTGATTCTGATGTTGAATCAAAAACCCTAACAGTGTACCAATTCGCATTTCTTGACCGAAAAAATTGATGTGCTCGTGAAGGGTTTGATCAGTCCAATTGGTTTTTACAGCTTGCACAAACGCATTATTGACTTGAGAATAGCTATCTGCAATAAATTGTGCTGAAGTAGGAACAGGATAATCTTTAGTTGGACCTTCAAATGCTAAATTTGAATTTGAATTAATGATGCGAATTGCAGCAACAGTATGCCAAGCAATACGTCCTAAAGTCCAATTTTCAGACGTTATTTCCTGTTTAAGTGATTCATCAGTTAGATTATTCAATAACCTCTGTGTACAATTTGCTTCGAACTCCCAAGACTTAAAAAAATCATTTAAACTCTGATACATAATAATCCCCCCTCTTTTCTTAAAAGTGACGACAACAGAAAAGTGCTCTCATCGTAAAGGAAATGTTTATAGATTAGTAGAGGTTTTCAATATATTTATTTAATTCTTTTTGATTAATCGATCCTTTTATCGTGGACATTAATTTACCTTTAGAATCAAATATAAAAGTTGTTGGATAAGCAAATATTTCAAATGATTTTTGAAGTGTACCGTCTAAATCAAGAAATATAGGAAAATTCAAATTGTATGACTCTTGAAATTTCATGGCATTTTCAATACTATCTTTAGAAGTTGCATTGATCGCTAACAGCTCAACATTTTCAGGTTTATTTTTATAAAAATCCCTTAATTCGGAAGCTTCTTCTTGGCATGGTCCACACCAAGATGCCCAGAAGTTAACGATTAGGACCTTTCCATTGTATTCTTTAAATGTTGTTGATGATTCGTCTAATCGTGTTAACTTTGCATCAAAAACAAGCTGTTTTGTCCCATCTTCATTTTCTGCTATCGGATTGACTGTTGCTTCTTTTATGAATACATTTTTGAAAACAATCCCTACAAGTAATACGACTATCAAAGCTGAGAAATATAAACCTAAACGCTTTTTAATTTGCATAAATAATCACCTAAATTGCCCCTTTTAAATATCGTTTTTTTTTAATGTACCTAGATTGAATTTTGATAAGCTAATATTAAATTTTCTTTGGCTTTCTGACCTGCTAATCCAGTTTTTAATACTTCATCTGATGTTTGATGATCTAAAGTTTTTGTGAATTGGTTTAATAGGTTATCTTTCAACACATCGGGCATCTCCCCTGTGCTTTGATCTGTATCATGTCCCTTTGGTAATTTAGTTTCTTTAATCATTACTCTTTCCCCATCTAATTTAGTTACATAATGACGAATATAACCACCTTCTCTTTTAATTTCATATTTCGCTTTTGCCAGCTTATTTTTATCTAAAAATAAATCTGGAGATAGTCTATTAATCTCACCTTTTTTATTCGTATGTATGTAATTATTATTTGTAGATTGGATCCTCATTTTAGTGTCCTCTTTCATTCGTTTTTTCGATATTCAAAGTAGAATACTTAATTAATTTTCCATTATGTAAATCAATTACCATTTTAACCAATTTAATTAATTCGGTCTACTCTCTATAAATCGTAATAGCTATCCCCTGCAAAAAATTCTTTCGAACAAATCAGTAGTAATTCTCATATTAATATTGCGAAGATTATCTTGATGTTCCCTTTATAACTGGTTTATTCACGAGATCCATTATATGAAAAATTTTCCACATAAAGATTGACCTCCAAATTTGTCCAATGTTATATTTACTAATGCAGTAATTTACTAAATTACTAAAAATTAAATTAACAAAGGGAGATGTAATTGTTGAAAATACCTACACATTTAAAGCATAAACCTGTTATTGTTGCTGAAAATTACGCCAATATAGATGGGCGCACTGCTTATCATACAGATGCACAGGGGCTCTCACTTGGTTTAGCTCAATGGAATGACAGAGGCAAGGTTGATATTTCTGCTAAAGTGTGGCGTCATACAGGTGGTAAATGGTCACGTCAATCGGAGGAATTACCACTTCATCGCGTGCTTGACCTCGCTATATTAGTATGTGAATCTCAGCTTCATTTTAAGGAAGCTTATCGCTACGATCATTTATATGATGAAGAAAATCCTGTTATTAAACGTGTTGGCTTACAAGGGGATGCAATGACAGTGGAAGTATGTACGGATAATGAACAAATTGAAGAAGATATTAAGCTCTTTAGTCAAGCTTTAAGTGCGGATGGTGAACTAATTGGCGAACGCCTGCGCACGCTATCACATATTTTAAAGGAAATGGGTTATTAAAACCCAAGAGGGGATAAAAATGAACCAACAAATTTTACATGATGATAAGAAACTGCAAAAAGCTTTTTTTAACTTTTTAATCCCGATTATGCTAGCGAATGTGCTGCAGTCACTAGGGCAAGTCTTTGGCATGTTTATCGTTGGGCGCAATTTAGGTGTTGATGCGCTAGCGGCAATTTCAGCATTCTTTCCATTCTTCTTCTTTTTAATGGCATTTGCTATTGGGATTGGCTCAGGTAGCTCGATTTTAGTAGGGCAAACTTATGGGGCTGGCAATCATGAGAAGATGAAGGAGGTTGTAGGGGTAACTTTAGCCTTTACAACGATTTTATCGATTGTCGTCGCGATTTTTGGTGGCTTTTTCATTGAGTGGATTTTACGCTTTATGCAAACACCTGCAAATATTTTAGATATGAGTATTAGCTATGCTCAAATCTTATTTTTCACACTACCGATTATGTTCTGGTATATGGTGTACACAACTTTTATGCGTGGTGTAGGTGATTCTAAAACACCCTTTTTATTTTTAGTCATAAGTGTTATTTTAAATATCGCATTCCTACCACCATTAGTTTTCGGCTGGCTTGGTCTGCCTAAGTTTGGCTTAAACGGTGCTGCTTATGCTTCTGTTTTATCGAATTTGGTGACGATGATATTGTTATTTGCCTACTTGCATAAAACAAAGCATATTTTACGCTTAGACAAATCGATTTTACAGCATTTTAAATTAAAGAAGGATATTTTAGCTTCATTATTAAAATTAGCCATTCCAGCAAGCATTAGTATGGTTGCGATCTCTGTAGCAGAAATTGCTGTAATAGGCTTCGTTAATGTTTACGGCTCCGATGCTACTGCCGCTTACGGTGTTGTCAATCAGGTCGCTAGCTATGCACAGGTGCCCGCGATGAGTATTGCTATTGCGACATCTGTATTTGTGGCGCAGGCTTTAGGGGCAAACTCTACGGATATGATTAAAAAAATTCGTCAATTTGGTGTGCTCGTTAACTATATTTTAGGTGGCGCGATTATTTTAATAATGTATTTATTTGCGGAGCCTATTTTATCTTTCTTTATTGATAAACAGGATACGGTACTTATCGCCAAGGATTATTTATATATCGCGTTTTGGAGTTATTTAATTTTTGGCCATACACAAACCGTTTCAGCTACAATGCGAGCTACAGGTGTTGTCTTGTGGCCTACAATTTTCCTAGTCATCGCAATTTGGGTAGTCGAGGTACCATTGGCGTTTATTTTATCGCACTACACGTCATTCGAACTAAATGGCGTTTGGATCGCTTACCCTACTACCTTCTGTGTGCATTTTGTATTACAATACGCATACTTCAAGCTAGGATGGCAAAAACGAACATTAAAAGCAATGCTCAGCGATTGATTTTTATGTTCGAGTCTGTAGACAAAGTTATATGTAACTTTGTCTACAGCAATTTTATATAGGTATTTGGGGTAAATAGAATTTGTTGATTTCCCATTATTTAAGCTTGATTAGGTGGAATTATTCCCCAAACAAGTAGGAGAAAGAATACTAACCCAATTAAAAAGAATATTAGTGAAGTAATAAATATCGGACCTATTTGATAAGTGAACTGTTCTCTTTTCTGAATTATGCCTGTTTGCCCACTAACTTGAGATGCAAATAATCTAGACATAGCTCCCCCACTACTTGAAAAGTAAAAAGTACCCCCAGCAAAAACTATACCAGTGAAAAACATTACCTCGATAAATCTTACGGAGAAAAATGAAGCAATAAAATACGTAATTAAAACTTCCACAATAAATGCTACTATCATAATTATCAAATTTTTCCTACTCATATAAATCCCCCTACTCTTCAAAGTTTATGCTTCTTACTCTGTATACGATTTAAATTGTATTAAGTTCTAATTTTACACTTATTAACCAATCCGTTTTTTCTTTACAACACTTCTTTTTTCGCATAAAAAAAAGGCATCCTAATGAAAGGATGCCTTTTCTATGGTTACATCATTAAAATTAAAGTTTTACGATGTTTGTAGCTTGAGGTCCACGTTGGCCTTCTTCTACTGAGAACTCAACTTTTTGACCTTCTTCAAGTGTTTTGAAACCGTCACCTTGGATAGCTGAGAAGTGAGCGAAAACGTCATTTCCACCTTCTACTTCGATGAATCCAAAACCTTTTTCTGAGTTAAACCATTTTACTGTACCTTGTGCCATTTTGCATGACCTCCATTAATAATATTTAAGTAAAATCATTTTAATTCAAAAGAAAAAATCCACATATTACAAAAAGCATCAAACAAAACACGATTACTCTTTGTAATATGTGAATTTATTGTTCTCTTGAAAACGATTTTATTATACTTAATATATAAGAAAAAATCACATTTGTCTAGTGTAAAAGAAGATTTTCTAAAATTTAGTTTCTTATTTGCCCGCTTTGTTACAAAAATAAGTTCAACTATGAGGTATATTTAATCCTTTTTAGATCAATGTAATCCTTTAGCGGCGGATATTTTTTGTGCGAAAGCGTAGCGGCAGCAACGTGTTCTGTCTGTGAGAAAGCGTAGCGTTCAGTAACAGCACGAGGTTGGTCACGAAGGTTTATCACAGGACGTGATGGTTTTAGCCTTCGTACCTCTATTGCTAATCCCCAAGGAGTCGCTCAGACTTCACTCCAATCAACCACTTCACGTTGCATTTATCGTATCTTCTGAAATGCCACCCTTATTTATAGTGCTAAAAGAAGTTTAAAGTGTTTCATATATAACTTGTCCCATTTGAGTGACGTCATAATCTCCTAGTGCGACTACTTCTGATTGGAAATCTGGTGAATTTAAAATCTCTTTTACCGATTCAATCAGCAGTTGGTTTTCGGGTGTTTTTAATAGGACAATATCATAACGTTCTCTAATAAGTGGTATAAAGTCAACCTCTATGAGTTTTGATATTTTTTCAATACCTATTCCAATGTCTGCATGCCCTTTTGCGACAGCAGAAGCTACATCTATATGGCTCATTTCTTCTTCGTTATACCCTTCAATTGAGGATGGAGATATGTGATGAATACGTAACTGTTCATCTAGGAAAGTACGAGCACCTGAGCCTTTTTCACGATTCATCAATTTTAGTGATTTAGTCTTAAAATCATCCATTGATTGAATTTGCAATGGGTTTCCTTTTTGAACATAAAAACCTGCACGGCGTGAAATTAGATTGAGAAGAATATAAGAGTGACTTACAAAAATCTTTTTCAAATAAGGTGTATTATATTCCTCTGTATCACCATCGTACAAATGTAAACTCGCAATATCACAATCCCCGTTATACAACGCCATAACACCATTAAAGCTACCTTCATGCGAGCGCAACACTTTATTAGATTGTTTTTTCTCTATATATTTCCCTAATAAGTCTAAGGCTAAATCTTGGCCGCTAATAATAATCTTTTTATTTTTTGTCGAAGGAGAAGTCGAGGCAGTAGATGCAGCAGGAGTTGCTCCTGTCTTGTTCTTTTGTATATATAATTGTAAATCGGTTTTATCCACACGCATTTGTCGACCTACACGAAAAATGGGTAAATCACCCTTTTTCACTAAATCGTAGATCGTTAATTTTGATACCTTTAATAATTGAGCCACCTCTTCAATCGTATAGGAATGTTCATGTGACATGTAAAAAATCTCCCCTTCTGCTTCTATTGATTCTATAGTAACGTAATTATAATATTTTTAGACCATCACCATAACGTGTGGTTGATTTCCGTTCCGACTGGGCGCTTTGTTGCTGTCGCACAGAGCAAAGCTTCCTGGGGGCGTCCGATGAGCCGCTTGGGCCAACACGATGTTGGTCACGAAGGCGTTATCACAGGACGTGATGGTTTTAGCCTTCGTTCCTCTATTGCTAATCCCCAAGGAGTCGCCCAGCCTCCACTCCAATCAACTTATTTACATAGTATACGTTTAACAAAACTCATCTACAACTTTTGGTGATGAACCATATTTTTTACATCTTGAAAGTTTCTAGCGATTTGGTATTTCTTTTTTAGACATAACTAATTATAATTAGTTATGTCTTGTTATAACGAGTTATAAAAGGAGTATAATCAAAGTGAAAAAGTATTATAGTTTAATAGCTTCATTGGTACTACTGATTGGTATTTTAGCAGGTTGTGGTAGCCAAGGGAGCAACAACAAAACAAACGAGTCTGTTGAATTAACAATTTCCGCAGCAGCTAGTTTACAAGATTCATTAGAAGAACTTCAAAAAGCCTATCAAAATGAACACGATAATATTAAAATCACATTTAACTTTGGTGGCTCTGGTGCTTTACAACAACAAATTGTAGAAGGTGCTCCTGTTGATCTTTTCTTTTCAGCAGCAGAAGATAAGTTTGATGAGTTAGTACAAAAAGGTTTAATCGACAAAAAACAAGGAACGGATCTTTTAGCGAACGAATTAGTATTAATCGTTCCTAAGAAAAATGAAAAACAGATTCAATCATTTGAAGACTTATCGAAAGTTGATAAGATTGCCATTGGTACACCTGAAACGGTCCCTGCTGGCAAGTACGGTATAGAAACACTGAGAAACATGAACCTTTGGGAAAATGTAGAATCGAAAGTAGTCTATACAAAAGACGTACGACAAGTTCTTACTTATACAGAAACTGAAAATGTTGATGCAGGTTTGGTTTATAAAACAGATGCCCTTGTGTCAGAAAAAGTCAATGTCGTTGCTACAGCCAAAGAAGATACACATACGCCTATTATTTATCCTGTAGGTGTTATCAAAGATAGTAAGCATGCGAAAGAAGCGGAAGATTTTTATCACTATTTACAAAGTGATCAAGCGATGAAAGTATTTAAAAAATACGGCTTTCAAGGAACTCATTAATAGATGAGTACTGATTTCTGGTCACCTCTTAAGCTTTCTATTGAGATAGCGCTTGTGTCAGGAATAATTGTGATAGTAGCAGGTATTCTATTTGGTAAATGGATGGCAAAACGCAATTTCAAAGGAAAATTATTTCTAGAAACAGTGTTACTTTTACCATTAGTATTACCTCCTACTGTAATAGGATTTCTTCTTATTATTATTTTTGGCAAAAACAGTGTACTAGGTAACTTGATTACATGGCTTTTTAACCAACCCGTTATGTTCACTTGGTGGGCCGCAGTCATTGCCTCTACTGTTGTTGCATTTCCTTTAATGTATCAATCAGCTAAAACTGGCTTTGAATCTGTTGATGTGGACATTGAGAACGCTGCACGTGTTGATGGTGCTAACGAATGGCAAGTCTTTTTCTTTATTTCTATCCCTCTTGCATTAAAATCAATTGTCTCAGGTGGAATTTTAAGTTTCACACGAGCTTTAGGTGAATTTGGTGCAACCTTAATGTTTGCCGGTAACCTTCCAGGCAAAACGCAAACTACGCCACTTGCTATTTATATGGCGATTGGTTCAGGTAACATGTCGCTCGCTTGGTCATGGGTGATTTGTATGATAGGTATTTCCTTTCTTATGCTTCTGAGCGTTCATCTCATTAAGGCATAAGGTGAAACGGTCTTCCCCCTACTTTTACAGGGTAAATATAGTAAAAGATGTAGTCGGTGCAAAGTAAACTGTACCAACTACATCTTTTCTTTTTATCCTCCACTAATGGGTGGAATAAAGGCGATTGTATCCCCTTCTATTACAACTGTTACATCTGTTGCAAATTCCTCATTTACTGCCGTCATAACATGTTGTAAATTAACTTGTGGATATTGTATTTCCATCCATTCTTTAATTTGTCCAATTGTTCGGTCTGACAGGTCTACACATAATTTTGACTCACCGATTATTTCTTGTAAGTGAGCAAATAGTAATATGTTAATCACAAGATTCCTCCTCACTGATTGATGGATTTCCTTTTGGATAAGGGACATTTTCTAATTGATCACCAATCCATTCAGTGCCATCTTCCCAATACTCTTTTTTCCAAATAGGCACAATTTGTTTAATACGGTCAATCGCAAATTCATTGGCTTCATAGGCTATTTTACGATGTGGTGATGAAACCGCAATGACAACGGCAATATCCGAAATTCCCAAATGACCAACACGATGTGTAATGGCTACTTTCGCTTCTGGCCATCGCTCTTGTATTTCTTTAGATATTTGTTCGAACATTTTAATAGCCATAGATGGATAGGCCTGATATTCCAAATGTAGTGTTTTCTTGCCTTTCGTCATTTCACGTACTGTTCCGATGAAAACAGTGATTGCACCAGCATTTCGATCTGTTACTTTTTGTCTAACTTCTTCAACATCAATTGGTTTATCCATGATTTCAAACAACGATGTAGTCATGATTTTCTCCTCATTTCCTGCATAAGAACTTCCATATATTGCGCTTTTTCTTGAATTGAATAAGTTGGGTAATCTAACGGTTTCCTAAGTGGATATGTCGGCCAATAAAGAACACAGACGATATTGCCTACCTTTTCTAGCAAGGATTCATCTTCCTCCTGTCGCAAAAGAACAACCTTCGGATAGTCTTCATTTTTATAGCCTTCAATGAAAATAAGATCCATATTAAATGTTTCATAAATAGCTAGTATATCAGCAAGCTGAAAGTTACTTTGGTGAATGCTCATGCGCAAAGTACCTTCTCCCTCAACTGCTGTCACACTTGCGCCAGCCTTCTCATGACGAACACTATCTTTTGAACTTTCTATCATAGGGATACCACCATGTCCATGATGCTTGATTGTTCCTACACGAAAGCCTTCTGTAGTGGCTTGAGTAATGAGTTGTTCCATTAACGTTGTCTTCCCACTATTTTGATAGCCTACGATTTGTAAGATTTTTCGATGTTGCCCCATGGCCACTCACTTCCCTGCAAATCTTCTAATAATAAAACAACAACTTGCATTCCTTTTTCGTATCCACGTGATCCACCTGGTAATACAATAAAAGAATTGGCTTCTGCTAAGGAAGAAACGGCACTAGATTTATCGAACCCTGAAGGAACTGCAACTAAATGACCGTTTTCGTAAGACGCATTCGCACGCACAAAACGGGTAAACGGATTCGGTTTTTTAAAGTCCGCATTTAAAACAGCCTGCTCTCTACGTAAATGTGGTTGCTTATTACCAAAAGCTGAACGAATAATAGGTCGTGTAAATAATTCAAAACCAACATAACAAGCTGATGGATTACCTGAAAGTCCAAATAATAATTGACCATTTCGAGCCGCAACAGTTGTTACACTGCCTGGTCGCATTGCTACTTTATTAAAAAGTACTTGTGCGTCAATGGCTTCATAAATAGCAGGTAAGTAATCATAATCACCTACTGATACTCCTCCTGTTGTAATCAAAATGTCTACTTCCTGAAGAGCTTTTTCAACAGCTTGTATACATAAATTTAGATCATCGCTAAACTTACCAAAATATTTGACGGTTGCCCCAGCACGTTCAATTTGAGCCATTATCATATATGCATTGCTATTACGAATTTTCCCTGGCTGCAAAGCATCACTCGGTTCTAGTAATTCACTTCCTGTTGCAATTACGCCAACGATTGGTTTTCGAAAAACAGGTACTTGATCATAACCAAAAGTAGCAAGTAATGCGACAACACCTGGATTGATGTATTGTCCTTTTTCCATAAGAATTGCGCCTTTTTGAACGTCCTCTCCCTTATAGGAAATATTTGTTCCTGTTTCATAAGAGCGTTTAATCGACATATAAGATTGATTGTCTTCTTCAAATGTGTGCGTTAATTCTAGCATAACGACTGCATCACATCCGTTAGGGATAGGAGCTCCTGTCATAATGCGCACCGCTTCTTGATTACCTACTTCTCTCTCATATACATAGCCCGCGCCAATTTCCCCTACTACTTTAAAGGTTACTGGATTGTCCGAACTTGCCTCTTGACTATCAACCGAGCGAATAGCATAGCCATCATAAGGTGAACGATTAAAGGCTGGTACATCTTGGTCTGCAGCTACATCTTCTGCTAAAAAACGTCCATGTGCTTGCTGTAGTGAAACGACCTCTATTTTTTCTTGGAATGCAAACTCCATGACACGTTGAACAGCTTCTCCAACAGCAATTGGTTTTCTTTTTTCTAACATTTTAGAACACTCCTTTATCCGAATAAACGATAATAAATGGTTTTAGCTTTTTGTATATCTTGTACACCGTGAATGACAACTCGTCCATCTTGGAAAATCACTAGACGATAATCTTCTGCTTGGCAAGATAATAAATAGGGATTTTGCTGAATATCACCATAGGGACTAAGTTTGATAGCGAGCTGATCAAAATTATAGTGAATCGGTTTTGCTGGACGTATTTGAATAGCATCGCGACCACATAGTACATTTAACTTTGTTTGATTTTCATATGATAAATACGGATAGGTCGGATTTTTGCCACAGGATGGACAGTCATGATTGCGAATTTTTTCTACGTTTATTTCATAGTGTTGGTTTTGCCAAACATCAAAAGTTAAATAACTTTTTCGTAATGCTTCTTCATCGCCTACTAAAAACTTTAATACCTCAGCTACTTGATAAGCTGCGACGATTTGAACAGTCGGACTTATAATTCCTACTGTATCGCATGTCATCCCTGTATTAGGCATCGCTGCTAGCAAACAATGTAAGCAAGGTGTTTTACCTGGCACAATCGTATAAGTAGCGCCATAACTACCAACACAAGAACCATAAACCCAAGGGATTTGATATTTTTGTGCAAGATCGTTCATCATAAAGCGAATATCGAAGTTGTCCGTTGCATCCAGCATAATATCTACATCTGCAAGCAGTGGGATTATTTGCTCTGTACACGCATCAAAAATATATTCGTTAATTTCTACCTCTGCGTTAATGCTTTGTAGTCGTTTTTTTGCAGCGATTACTTTAGGAACTTTTTCTTGCGCATCTCGTTCGGTATATAGTTGTTGTCTTTGTAAATTACTCCACTCTACATAATCACGATCAATAATCGTCAATTTTCCGACGCCTGCCCTTACAAGAGCCTCTGCGCTAGCACTGCCTAAAGCACCAACTCCTATCATCAGGACATGCTTTTCTTTTAGTAGTAGCTGCCCGTTTTCTCCGATTGGGCTGAATAATTGTTGTCTAGAATATCTATTATGCATAAACATTTTTGCCTTTCTTTCTATGAATTTTAGTTTGACCTTTTAATATATAGCTTTATAATAAAAGCAATGTTTTTCAGCAAAAACAAAAATCAACTCTTTAAAAGGAGGTCTTTTACCTTGCATCCCACACATAGTGAACTTCCTATACGAGCTGCCATTTTAACAGTAAGCGACACACGCACGAAGGCGGATGATCGTGGTGGTCAGCGTATTCAATCATTACTTCAAGAAGCTTCATTTGAATTAATAGACTACCAAATGTCAAAAGATGAACCTCTTGAAATCTCAAACCATGTACAAAAATGGTGCGATGATCAAACCATTAATACCATTATCGTAACAGGAGGAACAGGATTTACACCGAGAGACCAAACTTATGACACGATTCTCCCTCTTTTCGAAAAAGAAATGATGGGATTTGGTGAATTATTCCGAACACTCAGCTATGAAGAAATAGGCCCAAAAGCCATGTTTAGTCGTGCAACAGCGGGTAGTCGCGATAAAACAGCTATTTATGTACTACCAGGTTCCACTAATGCCGTGACACTTGCCATGACAAAACTGATTCTTCCTACTGTGCAACATTTTGTCGGTGAGTTGAATCGCATATGAAAACGGCTGGTGTTGTCTTAGCTGGCGGCCAATCTTCACGGTATGGTCAACCGAAAATGTTCGAATTTTTTGCTGGTCTACCTTTATATAAGCACAGTCTCATAGCCTTACAAAAAAATCAACTACAGCCTTTAATTATTGCTACAAATGCTAGCTTGCAATCAACGTTTGTAGAAGAAAATGTCCATTGGATCATTGAAGAACAGCCTCATCAAGGACCTCTGTTTGCCTTGCATAATATAATGACAAATTTTCCGGAAGTAGAGTGGTTTTTCGTAATAGCAAGTGATATGCCTTTTATTAATGCAGAATTTGTCCAAACTATGCTCACATTTATCGATGATCGTTATGATGCGATTGTTCCTAAACAAGCTTCAAGATTACAACCTCTTGCTGCTTTATATCGACGCAGTGCTTTGCCAATAGCACAGCAATTAGTCCAACAAAACAAGCGAAGTATGAAAGTCTTGTTAGAGCAACTTCAAGTATGTTATGTCCCATTTGAAGAAGAAAGCTCAACATTTATCAATATCAATTCTCAACAAGATTGGCTACAAACATTTGAAAGGAAGTCTAATAATAATGAGTAATTTTACACACTGGAATGAAGAAGGTCGCCCCAAAATGGTCGACATTTCAGATAAAACAATCACAAACCGTACAGCGATCGCTCGTAGTACAATCACGTTATCCGATGAAGTCTATCAAGCTATCCAACAGGGAGGCATTAAAAAAGGCGACCCTACGCAAGTGGCACAAATTGCTGGGATTATGGGCGCTAAAAAAACGGCTGATATTATCCCAATGTGCCATCCGATTATGTTACAAGGAACAGATCTTCAATTTGAATATACAAAAGCAGAGGATGGTTACGAACTACACATTCAAGCTACTGTAAAATGTAATGGTAAAACAGGCGTCGAAATGGAAGCACTAACCGCTGTATCCATTGCTGCACTGACTTTTTATGATATGTGTAAAGCCGTCGACAAATCTATGGTCATTAAA
This sequence comes from Lysinibacillus sp. NPDC093216, assembly GCF_050280325.1. NCBI lineage: Bacteria > Bacillati > Bacillota > Bacilli > Caryophanales > Bacillaceae > Lysinibacillus > Lysinibacillus sp. NPDC093216. The sequence goes on from NZ_JBNNVB010000004.1 coordinate 209,303, forward strand.
GAAACATACCTTGTTCAAAAAACAGGCGGAAAAAGTGGCGACTTTGTGCATAAATAAACAGAAAAAATCCGGCATTATTTTGCCGATTTTTTTCTGTCTTTTAACAAAAGTCACCAGCAACTAATACCACTCTATTTCGTCTACCCACCGATATGTGACATTTCAATTTTTGAGTTTTTCCTTTTTTCCATTGTCTGTTCATTTCGTTCATCGGAATAGCGATCTTCTCTATTTTCCCAAACATTCGAAATGCATTGGGTGATGGTTTCATCATCTTCCCCAGACCTTAACAAATCTCGGAGATTCGTTCCCTCTGTTGCAAATAAACACGTATATAATGTGCCTTCTGCCGAAATACGAGCACGCGAACAAGTGGAGCAGAAAGAATCTGTTACAGATGATATCACGCCAATTTCACCCTGAGCATCCTCATATTGATAACGCGTAGCCACTTCCCCTTTATAATTAGGGTCAACAAGATGCAAAGGGGAAAATTGGTTGACCTGGTCAGTGATTTCTTTCTTCGACACAACCTCATCCAGTCGCCAACCATTCGAATTACCGACATCCATATATTCAATAAAGCGCAGAATATGCTGTTTCTCTTTAAAATACTCTGCCATTGAAATGATATCTTGCTCATTTTTTCCTTTTTGAACGACCATATTGATCTTCACTTGTAAACCCGCTTCTGCCGCTTTTTCTATACCTTCTAATACCGTTTTCACTTTTCCTCGATGGCCATTCATCTCGAAAAAACGTTCTTCATTTAGAGAATCTAGGCTAACAGCTACTCGTGATAAACCTGCTCTCGCCAATTCATTGGCATATTTTTTCAACAATGTGCCATTGGTCGTTAAGGCAATATCTTCTACGCCATCTATGCGATGTATACGTTCAATTAATGTCGGCAGATCACGACGTAGTAAAGGCTCACCACCAGTAATGCGTACTTTTTTCACACCTAATGAAACGAAAATCTTTACTAATCGCTCGATTTCTTCAAAACTCAATATTTTATCGGACGGTAAAAAAGCATAATCTGGACCAAATACTTCTGCAGGCATGCAATATTGACAACGAAAATTACAACGATCTGTCACGGATATCCTTAAATCTCTTAATGGTCTGTATAGTTGGTCTTGTAGACTAGTAATTTTAATCTCTTCCTTTCATTTTGATCAATTTCTAGGTAAGTGAATACGTTCTTTGTGTGTATAAATATTAAGTGCATTTTGACGAATAAAGCCTACCGTCGTAATACCAAGTTGCTCTGCCAATTGCAATGCTAATTCTGTTGGAGCCGATTTGGACAGCACAATTTCACAGCCAATTTTCGATACTTTAAGTAAAATTTCAGATGAAATCCTTCCGCTAAATACGATAATTTTGTCCTGAATGCTAATTTTGTTTTTTAGGCAATAACCATAGATTTTATCTAAGGCATTATGGCGTCCAATATCCATTCTACTTAATAAAACACCATTCGCATCACATAACGCTGCATTATGAACACCACCAGTTTGCTTGAATGTTTCGGCCAAATCTTGCATATCGCGCATTAAACGAAAACAATCATCTGTTGTAATACGCACATGAATGCCTTCCATTTTTTTAGCTACTAATGCATCATTAGCAAAAACAAAACCTTGGCGGCTCATGCCACAACAAGAAGTAATGTAACGTTTATTTTGAATTTGTTGAAAGTAAGGATTCACACGCTTTGTTTTAACATGCACAAAACCTTCTTTTTCTTGGTGCCAAATCGCTTCAATATCTTCGTAATCGCGAATAATTCGTTCAGAAGCCAAGTATCCAATAACCATATCTTCTACATACTCTGGTGTGCAAACCATCGTCACGAATTCTTGCTCATTAATCTTTACTGTGACTGCATATTCTGTGACAACGGTATCTTCTATTTCTTTGATTTGATTACCTTCAACACGTATTATTTCTCTAGTTACTGCGCGTTCCATATGGCATCCCTTCTATTCACTAATATTATCTTCAAAAACAAAGACAGAAATAGCAAAATCTTCTTCAATTTTGATATCTGAAAATAAATGGAGTAACTTAGTACCCATCAATTCTTCCATGCCTTCTGGAGGTGATTTAGTATACAAATCTTGAATCATTCTTGTACGTGCAGCATGAACCATTTTTAACCCTTCAGGCGTACTCGCAATAAATTTTTCTGTCGGTGTGATATTACCATATAAAGTTGAGACAGCCATGTTCTCTACGAAAACAGTATGAATACGCTCTGGTCCTTTTCCAAATATATCTTTGCGTAGTTTTCGAATAATGTCGTTGAACTCATGCACTTTTTTTGACATTTTAACGATTCTCCCAACGTAATTAATCTTTTTTTCCTATGTTCATGGGGGTTACCCATACAGTTTGTTAATAATATAGCAACTTAAATAAAAATTAAAGAGAAAATATCCAATGATAATTATTATCAGTTAATAAATTTTATTATAATTATTGTCCATTTTGACTGAAAAGGCTATAATAATGGGTATTACATATGGAATGAAAGTATTTTGATTCCTATGTCATGGTTTCATACAACTAAGTTTGAACTATAGGCATGGTGGTTTTAATATTTATATTCTATAGTTATATTGAATAAAAAATAAAAGTTGATTGAATTTTTAGCAAGGCCTGTTAAGAATTTTATCCACCATGAATAAATAGCATGTTAGTACATGCCTTTTCATGGTGGATTTTTTTATTTTTGAGCAATATCAACATCGACAACTAATAATTAATGTTTCTTCATCTATGTTGGTGTAGAAATTGGACAAATTGGGAAATGACATTATAACAAGACAATTTTTTAAAAGTAACAAGACAATCAAAATAAAACTCGTAACTCTATTCCCGATTTATCCTAAGTATTAACCTGTTGTCAAATAAGTCTCAAAGAGCAAAAGGAGGAAAATACTTTGACTACAATTAAAATTAATGGCCAACCGTATGATGTAGCTGAGGGAGCTACAATACTTGATACCATTAATCAAAATGGCATCGCCCATCCACAAATTTGTCATGTACCATCTGTTGATCCTATCGAAACTTGTGATACATGTATCGTCGAAGTGAATGGACAATTAGTTCGCTCTTGTTCAACAAAAGCAGTAAACGGCATGGATATCCAACTTACTTCTGATAAAGCGAAAGCTGCACAAACAGAGGCGATGGATCGTCTACTAGAAAATCATTTACTGTACTGTACTGTTTGTGATAATAACAACGGAAATTGTACATTACACAACACAGCAGAATTAATGGAAATCGAACATCAAAAATATCCGTATCAACCAAAAGTCGAACCACACGAAGTAGACATGTCGCACCCGTTTTATCGATATGATCCAAACCAATGTATCGCATGTGGACAATGTGTAGAGGTTTGCCAAAACCTACAAGTTAATGAAACATTATCTCTTGACTGGGAAGCTGAAAGACCAAAAGTAGTTTGGGATGAAGGCGTTGCCATTAACGATTCTTCATGTGTAGGCTGTGGGCAATGTGTTACCGTTTGTCCATGTAACGCATTAATGGAAAAATCAATGCTTGGTGAAGCTGGCTTTATGACTGGGCTTAAACAAGAAACATTAGATCCGATGATTAGTTTAATTAAGGAAGTCGAGCCTGGCTATAGCGGTATCTTTGCTGTTTCTGAAGTCGAGGCTGCTATGCGTAGTAAACGTACGAAGAAAACAAAAACAGTTTGTACTTTCTGTGGTGTAGGTTGTTCGTTTGAAGTTTGGACAAAAGATCGCAAAATTTTAAAAGTACAACCTTCTGAAGGTCCTGTAAATGCTATTTCTACTTGTGTAAAAGGAAAATTCGGCTGGGACTTCATCAACTCTGAAGAACGAATTACAAAACCATTAATTCGTAAAAATGATGCATTTGTTGAATCTTCATGGGATGAAGCTCTTGACTTAATTGCTACTAAACTAGGTGGCATTCAAAAAGAACACGGTTCTGGTTCTGTCGGCTTTATTTCTTCTTCAAAAATTACAAACGAAGAAAACTACTTAATTCAAAAAATGGCACGTCAATTATTCGAAACAAACGATGTTGATAACTGCTCACGCTATTGTCAATCTCCAGCTACAGATGGCCTACTACGCACAGTTGGTATAGGTGGCGACGCTGGAACGATCAAAGATATCGCAAAAGCTGGCCTTGTTATTATTGTTGGGGCAAACCCTGCAGAAGGTCACCCTGTTTTAGCTACTCGTGTAAAACGTGCCCATAAGTTACACGGTCAAAAATTAATTGTTTCCGACATTCGTAAACATGAAATGGCTGAGCGTTCTGATATTTTCATGCGTCCAAAGCAAGGTACAGACCAAGTATGGTTAATGGCTGTTACAAAATACATGATCGATCAAGGTTGGCATGATGAAGCCTTCATTAAAGAGAACGTGCACTTCTTTGATGATTTTAAAGATGTACTTGAAACATACACACTAGAATATGCAGAAAAAGAAACGGGCATTTCAAAAGAAACTTTGATAAATGTTGCTGAAATGATTCGTGATGCTGACGGTACATGTGTACTTTGGGGTATGGGTGTTACACAAAATACAGGTGGCTCATATACATCAGCTGCAATTTCTAACCTACTTCTAGCTACTGGTAACTATCGTCGTCCAGGTGCAGGTGCCTACCCTCTTCGTGGTCACAACAATGTTCAAGGTGCTTGTGATATGGGTACACTACCAAATCTATTACCAGGTAATCAAAAAGTAATAGACGACGAAGCACGTAAGAAATTTGAAGAAGCATATGGTGTGAAAATCAAACCTGAACCAGGTCGTACGAATATGGCAATGTTAGATGCGATCATGGAAGGTAAAATGAAAGCAATGTATTTAGTTGGGGAAGATATGGCACTTGTAGATTGCGATGCTAACCATGTAGATAAAGTACTTTCACAATTAGACTTCTTTGTTGTACAAGATTGCTTCCTTTCACGTACAGCACAATATGCGGATGTTATTTTACCAGCAGCACCTTCTCTTGAAAAAGAAGGTACTTTCACGAATACAGAGCGTCGTGTACAACGACTATATCAAGTATTACCAACACTTGGTGAATCAAAAGCCGATTGGGAAATCCTTCAATTAGTAGCACGTCGCCTAGGTGCTGACTGGAATTACAGTCACCCAAGTGAAATCTTTGCTGAAATGGCTAGTCTTGCTCCATTCTTCTCGCAAGCGAACTATGATGTATTAGAAAATTGGGGTAGCTTCTGTTGGGGTAGCAATGATGGTAAAGACACACCTTTACTATATGAGGATGGCTTTAACTTCCCTGACAAAAAAGCTCGCTTTGCTTTAAATGATTGGATCAGACCGGTTGAATATGAAGCGCAATATGATTGCCATATTAACAACGGTCGTATGCTTGAACACTTCCATGAAGGTAATATGACAAATAAATCAAAAGGTATTCAATCCAAAGTACCTGAAATTTTTGTTGAAGTATCACCAGAACTAGCAAAAGAACGCGGCATTGAAGATGGAGCTCTTCTTCGTTTAGTGTCTCCTCAGGGCGCATTAAAATTAAATGCCCTAGTAACAGATCGTGTACAAGGAAATGAACTTTTCTTACCTATGAACTCTGTTAGCAAAGATTCAGCGATTAATTTCTTAACGGGGCCAGCTGGAGACATCAATACATCGACACCGGCGTACAAACAAACAAAAGTACGCGTAGAAGTATTGAAACAAAAAGGAAAATCTCCACTTCCTAGAACAAACCCGCGTTATAAAAAACGTCATCCACAAAATGGTGTTGAGGTACAACGTAAATGGAATCGTCCTGGTTACGTTCACTTAACAACTAACGAAAGGGAGTGATTTCATGGCTGCACCAATTACGACAATTCAAAAAACGCAAGTAACAGAAGAGCAACTAAAAGAAGAAAAGTTAGAGAATTTAAAGCAACTTCTTTCTGAGAATGAAGAAATGGTGAATCAGGTCTTTACGATCATGGCAGAATTAAATGATATTGGAGCGCTAGAGGCAGCTACGAAACTACTTGAAGCAAAAGAGGATGTTGCACATATCGCTCTTGGTCAATTAACGCGTAAGCCTGTGACGAATATCATCAACAACTTAATGGGTGTTGCAGGAGCATTAACCGAATTGAATCCAGAAACAACAACAAAGCTTATTGAAGGCTTAAATACCGGCTTAGATGAAGCGAACAAAGCCGTTGAATCGGATGAAAAAGTTAGCGCCTTTAAGTTATTCAAAATGTTAAACGATCCTGATGTCAATCGTGCTGTAAACTTTGGCGTTCACTTCTTAAAAGGGCTTGGCAAAGGCCTAAAATAGGAAGGTGGTTTCTAATATGCTAACGAACGAACACATTTTAAAAACTTTGCAGAAAATCGATGATCCAGAGCTTCATAAAAGCATCGTTGACTTGAATATGGTACGCAATATTCAAGTCAACGGTACGGATATCTCACTTGATATTATCTTGACTATTCAAGGATGTCCTCTGAAAGCCAAAATCCAACAAGATGTTGAAGAAGCGTTGAAAGCAATCGGCGCATCAAATGTCTCCATTACATTTGGTTCTATGACAGATGACGAACGTCGTAGTTTAACAGCTTCTTTAAAATCAGAAAAAGTTACGGATAAAGGTATGCCTAAAATGCTTCTACCCGATTCTGGTGTCAAATTTATAGCAGTTACTAGTGGTAAAGGTGGCGTCGGTAAATCTACCGTGACGATTAACTTAGCAGTAGCTCTTGCCCGTCTTGGAAAACGTGTAGGTATTTTAGATGCCGACATATATGGATTCAGTATTCCTGCCATGATGAAGATTCAACAAAAGCCAACAATGATAGACCAAACAGCTATTCCAGTAATAAGTCATGGTGTAAAAATCATGTCGATGGGCTTTTTCACAAACGAAAACCAACCTGTCATGTGGCGTGGCCCAATGCTCAACAAATGGATTCGTAATTTCCTTGTTAATACACATTGGGATGAATTAGATTATCTCCTTATAGATTTACCACCTGGTACAGGAGATGTAGCCATTGATATGGCAGCAATGATTCCACAAGCACAAGAAATTATTGTAACAACACCACACCTTGCAGCTTCTCATGTTGCTTCTCGTGCGGGTCTGATGGCTCAACATACGAACCACACGATTCTTGGTGTTGTTGAAAACATGGCTTACTTTGAAAATTCAAATGGTGAAAAGAACTATCTATTCGGTCAAGGTGGCGCAGAAAAATTAGCAGATGAGCTTCAGACAAGTATCATCGCTCAAATTCCATTTGCGCAACCTGAGGAAAATACAGGTTCTTCCGTTTATGACGAAGACTCCATTATCGGTGAGGTATTTACCCACCTTGCAGAAGATATGATGTATCAATAAAGTGAAACTTTCATCAGTGGGCGGGTTTCTTCATCCCCCTACTTACCCATCAGGCTTTTGCAGGCAGTTAATCTCTCGCCTAAGAGCATGATAAAACACAAAAATCCTTGTCTCGTTTAACACGAGACAAGGATTTTTTAATGGAGCCATGTTCAAATTTGAAACACTCCCCTATATGTAATTCAATAACCAGCCTTTTTTAAAACCTGCATAAAATAAAAACGGTACGTATTTGTAACAAAAGAATCCAAAGGCAGCCCAACATTTAATTGATACTTTGTAAAAATAAAATAAAAACGCTTATCCCATTTTAACCGTAATAATTCCCCAGCATCTTCACCGTATTTCTCCGTAAATTCCTCAATTAAAGGTTCAATCATATAGTAGCAATAGTCTTTTAAGTTTGCGAGGGCCTCTATATCTTTCTCCTTTTGAAAACGTGTAATCCAATCTTCTAGTTGTTCATTCATGTTAAAATCCATCTCTCTTTTTTGAGTTTCTTCCTATTATATTATAACTCTTTTTATAGGTTTTCGCTTCTTTCGTTTCTTAGATATTTTGTTTTGGGTTGATAAAATAATGAGCTTTAAATCTATTCAACATTTGAGATGCTCACCTAATGAATAATAACTTGTTGATTAGATTGTATCCCCTTTTTCTGTAAAAAAACTTTTCATCATTGGGTTGGGAGTCCGAAAACTCATGAATGTTTTATTGTTATGTCAAAAAGTCAAATAGATTTTTGAATATCAAAATAGCTAATAATATGAAGTGTTAATAAGGATTTTTTTACTACGAAAGTTGAGTTATAATAAAAAGGTTATAGGTCTTTTAATAAAAGGAGTAATTACATGGCTGGAAAACAAATTAACCCAATATTAATTCAAGCATTAACAAATCAAGAAATCACTGAAATCCCATCATCCCCTACGTTCAAGTATTTAGGCGGGACATATGTAAAGTCAGTCGTCGATAATTTTAAAAAAGTAATGACTCAGCATGAAAAAAATGAAATCATGATGACTTGCAAAAGCTGTAACAAATCAGGCAAATATAATATTGGAACCATGTTCATCAAAGTTCCTACAAATAACCAAAATATACAGAAACCAGAACAACAGTACACTGGGTATTTCCGTTGTAAGCATTGCAATACTGCTGGACAGTGGGAAGAGTCGTCAGAGCTATATATGTTTAGCATTGCAGCTCTATTGGCACCCGATAACGAAAATAACTCTGTTCAATTTGGTGAAATGCAACTTTTTGATGGCACTTCACCAAAATATGCTACAGATGGAGAAGAACATCTCTTACATTTAATTTCCTCTTCACCAAGCAACGCTTTATTATGGAATAAACTAGGTAATTTATACATTACTGGTGCGAGACCTGAACTTGCAATAGCAGCTTTTGAAAAATCTATTGCTATCGATCCAAATCAAATAGAGTCACACCTGTCTATTGCCAATATTCTTAAAGACATTAAGGATTATCAACATACTATTCATCATTTGCATCAGATGATGTTATCCGCAGAGCATTATGAGCATCTTAATGCAAATCGTTTAAGAGAATTATTAGCGTACGGAATTTGCACAAGTTTCATCACTTCGGTTGAATCAAAACAGAAATATTCACCGCTTCCTACAAAAGAGCAAGTAATGTCAGCTGATAGAGAAATTAATCTAGCTACTGAAGAACTCCTTCAAGGTATTGAATTATATTCTGATGACGTAACTTCATTTTATCCGCTCGCCGAAGCATTTATGGGAAAACGAGCTCAAGAGTTAAATTAGAAGATACTATTAATTATACTAAAAGTTCCAGCTGGGGCTTTGCCGCTGACGCGCAGAGCAAAGCTTCCCGGAGACGTTCGATGAGCCGCTTGTCTTTCCATTTTCTATCCTTGTCAAACGTATTCTTAAAAAAGGTAAAGCGCCTCATTCCCTTCCTGTTTCCATTCGTTGTAGGAAAAATAAAAGTAACTCATTTTATCTCCCTGCCATACCGATAACGCAATAACAGAACTTAGTATGGCTGCAGGTGGGAATCAAAAATGTACATGGTTAAACGAGCGTTTTTGTACATACTAATAAGCGCATTTATACTCAATCAATCCTGTTGCTCCAGAAGTGGTTAACTTGCTAGTTTTGTTCCAGGTAACTTTTCAATAATGCTTAATTCAACCAATTTTGAAACTAAAGGGATTAAATTTATGAAACAGCTCAATCATTAATGTAATAAATTCTTTTAACTAGTGGATGTTAAAAATAGACATTCAGTTAATTTATGAGCCTTTGGTTATATTCAATCCACTTTTCCATTTCTCTCTCTACAGCTCGATTTTGCCATTCAAACCAAATACCTGAACACTCACTACAGTGACTATCTACTCCACTTTTTTTATGCATATCTTTACGTGTAAATACAGTTTTTTTACGACAGCTGTAGCAGTAAATTTCTAACTCTTTATCAAATTCCATAACGATCAACTCCAACATTTTTACACATATTTCTTTCCCTTTTTTATATAAATTATTCTAATTTACAAAAAAACATCACGGATGGTAGTGAGAACTTCAAAATTTATTAACCCAATAGAGGTTAAGTGCTATAAAATACATTTTTTCGGAAGTTGATCTAATCACATTAAGAATGAACAAGATGAAAAAAAGTGCCTCAAATCCTTGAAACAAAGGATTTAAAGCACTTTTCAGTTGATTCTAACTTGGCTCTTTTTGATCCTCACGAAGAGGTCTTCTTATGATTTATTAAAGCTAATCATTAACTTAATCCTGCATACAGTAGTCAGTCGCGACCTGCTTCATAAAACTTCTGCGCCACCATTGCCGGCCTTGTACGCGTGTCCGTAAAGTGGTCACCGTCGCCTACAATCAGGCGGAACTGCCCGAGCCGACTGGACATATTCGGATGCCAGCCGTAATTCTCTCCTCGTGGTAATGCGTTGTCTTGGTAGAAATAGACATAGCTTTTGGGCGTAGGTAGCGAGTAGAACGTTTTAAGATCCAGTTTCTCAAAAAGCGGCTTAGCCGGTTCTGGCGTAACGCTTTCATACATCCGTTTAGCTTCCTCTAAAGTGGCCGTATTAACGAACGAATCCCGAAACAGGGAAAACGGCATAAAAATCGTATCGTCCTTCGAACTGGCTCTGAGCTGTTCAAAACCTTGTATCATTTGGGGCGAGAATTCGTCAGCAACTGATTCTCCGTCTTTCAGTACGAACGCGTCCCAGAAGACAAGTCGCTTTATGCGATCCGGAACCTGTTCCGCAACCTTTTGAATGACTGATCCTCCGAAACTGTGCCCGACGAGAACAAAGTTACGTAGATTCCATTTTGTTATAAAATCAACGACGGACTGCGTGATCATCGCATGCGTGACATTTTTATTCGGATCTTCGCCATGACCTGCGTATTCAGGTGTATAGACGTCATGCCCTCGACTGCGCAACTCTGCAGCTACTCCATCCCAGAAGTGAGCATCAGCCCAAGCACCATGCACAAGCACGAAAGTAAGCCGTTGCTGTGAGGGTAAATGGTGTCTTTCATCAAATTCAATGGCACTATTGCTCCAAGGAGACCATCCATCAGAATAAGGTGGGTAATAAAAACTGTTGGGCATAGACCTATAATCGGGATAGGGAAGTTGAGGATAAGGAAACATGAGCAAGCACCCTTTCAATTCGACATATATTATCAGCTTATGCCCAGTGTATTTGAGAGGTTCCCACAGTCAAATCTTCTAAATGTTGTACAGCTACGTTCATGGCAGCAATCCTTTCCTCGAGATTGCTTTAGGTTCCACTCTGGATGCTTTATAATGTTTTCACTCGAGTTTTCTAAACAATCTATAAAAGAGCTTCCCCATAATTTATGGGAAAGCCTTTAGATTACTCCATGCTGGCGCACTAAAATAAGAGAACAAATCTTTTCACTATTTTTTTATAGAGTAGATTATTTAATTTGATAATATGAAATTTAATTAGCGCGTTAAGGTATATTCTCGTGTTCCATCAAACGATGTAAGACCATCACCGTTAACAGTACGCGTTAGCATAATTTTATTATCTTTTAATTGTATCGTTCCGCTACCAGGGGCATCTGCATAACCGTCATGAAATGAAAATTCTGCATATCCCTGATTGTTCAATGATACAGTTACGGAATAGTCATCAATTTGACGGCTTTTCTGAGTGTATTCAAAAACATTAACAATATACTGATTATCTTTTATACTAAAATTTAAAGACATACCACCATTTTCTACAACATTACTATTACTCTTCCATTCTCCTACGTACTTATCAAAGTTGGTTGTAACTATTGGTGCTTGCTTGGTAGATGTTCGCTCTTCATTTTTTGACAAATAAAGCTTCACAAACTCATAGGAACGAGCTCTCGTGTATTCTACAAGCTTACTTGCTTTATCTATACTTTCCATCGCCCCACCTTCATTTTCTAGACCTGCCTCTTCTACTGCTAAATCTCTCTCTTTAATCCATTTCCGTTGAACCAAGCGGAGTTCATTAAATTCTTCAGTCGGGATGCTCATTTTAATATCCCCATAAAGCTCATTTAACAAATTATCCCACGCAATATATTTTTGATTTAACTCTTCTAAAATATCCGATGTGACTCCTGAATTACCCTTTGTATATGTTGCTACTAGGTTCTCAACATTAATTAATTTTTGCTTGTATGGATTAGTGGTTTCAATAGCTTGTACTTCTTCTGGGACTGTCTTTTCTTCTACTGATTTTTCTACTATCTTATTTCCACGTATATAATCATGTAACTTCCATGCACCATCTTCGTACATTAATTCGCTAATGTCTTCTCGTACGAAGTCGGATATAACATCATCAATATCTGCTATTACCTGTATATGATTGATCCCTTTTGTTTTTACTTCAATTTTAGTATATAGTGGTGCGCCCGGTAGGAATGTATTTTCACATCCGTAACATAGTCCGTATATAGTCGTTTTTAATTTACCTTCAACAAACTGTTTTGTAACATATTGACGTAGAGTTGGGGTCATCTCCTTATAAATTTCTTCGTTCATACCAATCCTAGCGACATCATACTTTGCATCCATTTCCCCAGATATTTCAAAAATAGATTTTGTAATCACAGCTAGTAAAGTTTTTATTTCTTCTACAGTTGGTTCCACAATTGCTTCTTTTTCTATTGTGGTTTTCTCCTTAGTTGGTGCTTCTTCTTTTATATTTTCTTTTGAATCACTGGAAAATACAAATGCAATTCCTATACAAGTAATCACAAATATAACACTACCAGCAAAAATCCAATATTTATTAATGTTCATCATTTTATCTCTCCTATTTAACACGATAAAACAACATTCTATTAAAGAATTACGGTAAAGGGCCACTTTTAATAAGGTGAATATTTCAGTTAAATAGAAGGAGAACTATCTAGTTTGCGCTGAAAGAAACTCCTATTGGGTAAACTCCATGATCAAAAATCCACCCTAAATCTTCTGAAATAATGCTCATTTCCCTCGAGAATATTAGTTATAATCTTCTAATCTCGTCTTTTATAGATTCCATTTCTCTTCTAGTTGATTTTAAATTATATATCATTTCTTTATTTTGATTTAGAAACTCTTCGTTTTGTAATAATATAGTACATTCATTTAAATTTAGGGCTGAGCCCTTTCTTAAATACTTTATGTTTTTTTGTATGATATGTAGTATTTATCCAACTCCCTTTTTTATAGCTTTGTAAGTAACCCATTACTAGGTTTTTTTCAAACTTTTAAAATACTCCCAACTTAATCGTTTTAAAAAAAACTTCAATTTACCTATTACGATAACTACTCCAATTACCAAAAATAAAAACTTTGTAAAGTCACTTATATATCCGTTTATCGTTTCAATTTTTATAGTTGCAGCATGTTCTGCGTAAAATTCACTTCTTTTTTCTACCAAGTTACAATTTAAGTAGGATAAAACCACCATTCTTCTCCAACCAAATACTTAAAATAATACTATAAATAACAAAAAAACACTATATTAAAACACAATCCTAATAAATTTTGAAATAGCTCGGTAAACTGTCTTTGTGTTGATCTCCATTGATGCAGCGATGGTATTCGCTTTTAAGTGACAAACTCCTGGATACTCTAATGAATGAGAAGCTAACTTGAAAACGATAGCTCGTTCTGATTCTGTTAGGTCATAGTAATGTACAGTCATGTGGTCCTCCACACTCTTATCCATATCTGCTATTGTGTCGAATGTTGTGTATTGTGCTAGATATTCAAATGCCACCGTTTTCACCTCACTCTCTTGGTCCTTGTACCAATTATTTAAACTTTTCTTCTACAGCTGCTAATCCTTCGTTTACGATACCCAATAGTTTAGTTGCAAACTCGACAACTTCACTGGATTCGCCGTACTTGATAGTTCCTTTCAAGTAACCTTTTACGGTAGATAATACGAGTGTTTGCTCTAATAAATAGTTAGAACGTTCTTGCTCGAGTTTGAAATAATTGTTCAAATCCCCTTCATAATTAATTAGTTATATTTTTTCCTTATTTAATTAAATATATATCCAATAGGTTATAATAGCGAGTATTTTTCATAACTTTTTGGATATATTTATTTCAAATATGGATTGATTCATATATAATTAGAGGCATGAGTATAACTGATAGGAGGGAAAGCAATGAATGAAATGGGTGAAAAAATTCGTATTGCACTTATTAAAAGAGGCATGACATTGACGCAACTTGCTGAAAAGCTTGAAGTATCTCAACCCAACTTATCGAAGAAGTTAAAACGAAATAATTTTAATGAAGAAGAACTACGAAAGATCGCTGAATTGTTGGATATGAAGTTTGAGGCGCATTTTGTAATGGAAGACGGTACGAAGATTTAAAACAGATAACTAAATAAGGTTGTCTGTTTTTTATATGTACTTTTTACTCAAAATTACCTAGAATGGTAATATAGAGGGAGGAATTACAAATGAAAAAATTATTCTACATAGGAGCCATGTCTGTATTATTACTTTCTGCTTGTGGCGTAGATAAAGCTGAAGATACTGATAGTGCTCAGGAAGAATCAGCTAAAGCGAAAGAGAAAGAGGCTGAACAAGCTAAAAAAGAAGATAAAGCTAAATCAAAAGAAGAAAAGAAAAATGCTAATAACAATGACGATCTTGCCGATAAAGCAAAAAAAATCATAACAGATAAACTTGGTAAAAAGAATAATCAAAAGAAGGATACTGTCAAGAGCTATGCTGTTACTAATGAAGATAACGGCAAAGGATTTATTATTGAATTAAATGCCAACGAAAACTTTTCAGTAAATATGACTAAAAAAGGCATGTGGATGGATTCGAAAAAAATTCTTGAGCCACTTAGTAAAATGAATAATTTCGAAAAAATTATCGTGCATTGGTATTACCCACTTGTTGATACTTACGGAAATGAAAAAGATGTATTAGTAATGTCATTCGACATCGACAAAACTACTTTAAATAAAATTAAATGGGATAATTTCTTAACTGATAATGTTCCGAATGTAGTTAATAATTACTTTGAGCATCCAGCTTTGAAAAATTAGTCACTCAAATGAGTGGCTTTTTTCTTTCGATATAGAAATCATTTGATTTATATTTCACATGATTTAAAAGTAATTCTACAACCTGTGTTTCATCAAATATAGTTTCATGTTTTCCAACTTAAATACTACCATTTAATAGAACAGTGAAATGTTAAATTTATTAATTAATACAAATTAAGGAAATTTATTAACATATTTACATTTGAACCGATAATATCCTTGTAACACAAAAAAATCAAAAAGGAGATGTACATATGAAAAAATATTTACTAGCTGTTGGAATTTTAACAAGTGGGTTGTTGGGACTAAATACAGCTGAAGCTTCAGAAATAGAAAAAGATACGATTGAAGCAGATCCATTAATTGAAAAGCTAAAAACAGAACACCCTGATTG
The DNA here is from genome assembly GCF_050280325.1 of Lysinibacillus sp. NPDC093216. Lineage (NCBI taxonomy): Bacteria > Bacillati > Bacillota > Bacilli > Caryophanales > Bacillaceae > Lysinibacillus > Lysinibacillus sp. NPDC093216. The sequence continues at coordinate 224,741 of NZ_JBNNVB010000004.1, forward strand.
GACTATTACACAGGTAACTTCAGATGAGGCTGCTAAAGTTAAAGAAGAATTAAAAAATAGTCCAGTTCTAAGAGGTCCAGCAGCACCATTAACAGCTCTTTATATTGACAAAGTAGTATCTCAAGTTGGAACAATCAATGAACGTACTGAGAATATTGGCTTGCAGCAAACTTCTCATGCAGTTTCAGGCACTGTTTCTGTAGCAGTTATGGAAGTTGGTTATGGAAATGACAATCAATGGTTAGATGATGAGCGTATTACTTATCAAAATCGTGATTATAAAATTAATGTAGCTAATATAGATACAAATAATGACAGAATTATAGATGCGTTTTATCATACAGTAACTTTTAATTCAGACTTAAAAATCTCAAGTGGAACTTCTGCATTATATAAGTTTAATTCTACTTCACAAAATTACCCTTGGAACACCATTGAAAGAACTATAAATATTCCACATTTATAATTCAAGAATCCATGGAAGAGAGGTGTATTTTTAAAATGGTTTCTATGGAAGATTTGAGTATAAGGTTAACTATCCTTCAAGGAGCTTACGGATATAAAGGTTTTACTGAACAAGTTGGCGAGAATATGTATAAAACTGATTTGAAAGCTTTTCAAGAAACAATAGAAAATGCAAAAGAACCTATTGATGCTAGTAAAGTTTCAAAGTTATCATCTGATCAAATTAAAGTGTTACAAGGTGCCCCAAGTGGTAGTTGGTTAGTTCCTTTATTGAATAGAATGGGACAATTAGGGATGATTGATTTGCGAGAGGGTCTAGTAAACCCTAAATTATTCCAATATACTTCGACAATAAATGCTTATAAACGATCGATTTAAGACATTTTAACGGAAACACAAAAACCCAGGACTCAAAATTAATTGAGTACCTGGGCATTTTGTTCAAAATACGATTTTTTTAGAACTTATGTAGCTCTATAAAGAAGATTGTTTGCATTTTCTGTAGCAAAAACAGATTACAGTGTTGTGTCACAGTTAATAAACAACAACTTCAAAAGATATATACATACCATTTGTGTAATGTTTATGAACGACAGCTGTTCCACTTTTATATCGTTATAAGTGTTTATCAACAGATATCATTTTTGCGATTAGCAAAAATAGAAGTATGAGCGTTAGCGAATGCTTCGTAAAGAACTCTACGGCTCATTTCATTCGCCTATCGCTGCCAGCAAACTGTCATCGATGATAAGCACTTTTTATATACCTCTCTTTAAGGACGACACCTCATAAACGTTGATATGGTGCGGTTTATGACGGTCAATAAGCACTTTTTATTTCGGATAAGTGTTGCGGTTGTGGTCGTCGTGAACTTCGGGCGAGAATTTCATCGATAAGATGTGATCTTTCAAATATAAAGACGAGTTTGCCCTGCCTATGTCGACTTGGCTCCATTTTGATTAAGGCTTGTCCAGCATCGATGATTTTCTGTGCTACTTGGCGAGAATGGATTACGATAAATTTTTCGTTTTTCGCTTGCATTGTTGTTCAACCTCCTGTATAATGACATTATAAAATGAAATATGATAATATAGGTTTAGTCTACACAAAAAAACAGACGCACCAACTTTTATCATATCGTCAGCACTTGCGGAATGTAAAGTGCTTTTTTGCATTTTTTTAAACTTTTTTCCTTCTATTACATATACCCGCACTCGATTAACATTTCGGACATGATTTCGCAAACTTTCATCTACTATATATTGCACACTAAAACGTCCTATTTCGGGACAACTTTTAGGAAAAATTTATTCCTCCTAATTAAATTGCGTTCATCATTAATTCCATTTCGGACACTGCATAAATAACGTTCTGCACCGTTAAGGCGTCTCCCATGAATACGTAAAGAGCGCCTTGACCTTCGCTGTAATATGCGTCAGTTTTACGTCCAGTCTGCTCGAGTATCTTCCGTTGAATATTTACAATGTCCGCTGCGATATTCATTCCGTTCAATCCTCCTTATAATTCCATTTGATTTAGCGTCGAAGCGCTTTTGATGATAATTACACCAACTTATGATTTAAAACCGTTTTTAGCCACGGCTATAAAGGCGAAATGAAGGCGCTAAACTCCTCTACTATCTGTACCCGAACAACACCCCGTTTTCGGACCTCTTTAATAATATTTAATGGAATAATAATCCTGTTTACCTTGATAAGAATAAAACGATAAAATATGTTGTGCAAACTTTAAATTTGCTACAAGGAAATATTCAAACAGTTATACATAGGAAGTGAAGAATTTGTATTATACAGTACTCTTAGTAGGATTGTTACTTACTCTCTTGCACGGTATATTATTAATTATTTTGTATCAAGACAAAGAATTGATATCTTTTGAAGGATTTAAGGCTCTTTTTGTTTTTTTAATAGGTGTTTTATTTTTAGTGGTGACCACACCAAGTCTAAAATCTATTATTCAAAAAGATTATGACGTTATTAGTGGAGATTGTACGATCGAGGTTAATTCAGCCGGACGCCGTGCATCAGCAACTTTTAATATGATAGATACTGATGAACAATATTACTTTAACGAAATCCCTGAACTGGATGCTTACGGTAAGTCAATTCCTTACTATTGTAAGATTGCCGTTACAAAAGACCATAAGCTTGAAATTGGTTATGAAATTTATGATGTAAAATCACGAAAATTAATATTAAAAAATGACTAGAGACGAATGCAAACGTCTCTAGTTTTTTTGGTCAATGTTGGCGCTACGATTATGTTACTAGATACTTGTTGGCGCAAGCTCTAGCGAATATTTGCCGGTCCTGTTGGCGCAGGATCAGCGTTATATATGACTCTACTAGTTGGCGCTAGTTGAGCGTTTAACTTTTCATATATTAATCGTTACACATATAAACAAAGCTATTGCGATAGAAAACGCTGTTGTACCGTAATACCATACTCTAAGTTCACCGTCTTCGCCTTCTTCACCGAAAAAATATGCGTCTACCTGCTTCGCTGTATCTACGGCTGCTTTCCGTTAGCAACTTAATGTACGCCTTCTTATATTCACGCTCAAACGACTGTGACGACGGTTTACGCGCAACTCCTTGTTTCATGCTGGAATACCCCCAATCACCAACTCCTGACCATCAACTATCAAGGCACGATAAAAGTCTGAACAAACTACATGCATATGATCGAAAATTGGAATTGTTTTAAGTGCTGTATTTGATAAACGCATTACAATCGTTCTCCATGCGCCGTTCTCTGTAGATACAGCCTCGTAATTATTTAAGTAATCACTACTATCTGCGATAACAATCTCCGTAGCTTGATCAGCTACTTTTTTCGTATACTCTGCTATTAAACGCTTGCACTTACGAATAGTGTCGTCGATCATTTCTTGTACGTATAACGGAACTGGTGTCGTAGGGACTGTATAATCCCACCGACAGTTACGTCGCTTCACAAACACTTGATAAGACGTTGAGAGTACACCTTCTTTTTCAAACGCCACAATTTGATACTCCACTGACCAAACTTCGTTGTCTGTTAACCATTTGCCTTCGTTTAACGTCGTAAACACTTTACATTCCGCCTTCCGTAGTGTCATTTTTGCACACTGTAGCGTGCTTTGTAGTTAATATAATATACACTACAGTGTGCATTATCAACATTAAATTGAAGTTATATACACTACAGTGTAATATGAAATTAAAAAGGATTGTGACTACATATGATTAAAGTACATTTATCTCGTTTATTAGGTGAGAAAAGAATGAAGATTTCTGAATTAGCGAAAGAAACTGGTTTACATAGAAATGGTCTTTCACGTTTGTATAACGAGGAAACTGATGGAATAAAGTTCGATACATTAGAGAAGGTTTGTAAAGCTTTAAATTGTGAAATTAGCGATCTCATTGAAATAGTAGACGAAGAAAAAGCGCTCTAGCATCATAGCTAGGCGCTTTCTTTATTATAGTGAGTTTTCTATTAATTGAATCATTTCCGCGTGATGCTTATCTAGTTTCTCATTAAATTCTTCCAAGAATATATCAAATGGTTTGTTAAATTCAGACGTAAAATACTCAACTACACAATCTTTTGTACAAAATTCCATTGCATGGTACTCCATAAATTCCATTGCATCCATATGAGGATCAACAATATAGAACCAAGCTTTATTACCTTCTGAATCAAATTTTACTAACGTACTGCAATTTTTACAACGCCTTGCTTTTTTGTTTACTTGTTTTAGTTCAACTATTTCATCGATTGTTACTTTTTCTACATGTTCTTTTTTATATTCTTCTACTGATTTATATCCCAAAAACATATTAATCCCCCCCTTACATTTATTATACAAATTTATATATTATTTCAAATGAATATTTTGTAATTCACACTTGACATATTTTCGTAGATTCTCAATCATGAAGCCGAGATAAGGAAAACGGCTTGGCGCAGATTTCGGTTGCCTACGTTAGAGACTCAAAAAAAGAATCAACTAACATAGACAGCCGATTCCATGAATCCTCAATTAAGGTATCCGTATTGTATGCCCTTGTTTAATCGTGATCCTTTCGAATCGATACATCTACTAATCTACTTCCGCCCCCGATAGTTACACTGGATTATGATTTGTCATAAAATACGTTATGTGATGTATCCTGCGTGACCGTAGCCACTCAGACCTTCCACTCCTAGCCGTTTAATTGGTCGCTAACACCATTCACACTCAAAGCGAAACAAGGAACACCCTATAATGAGTGCTAGTCGCTTTTGTGCAACGGTACGACGAACCTTTCCAGTATCTTTAACGTCTGTTAGTGGGCTACCAAGACGGAACGAACCTATTTTTGACAATAGGAAAGCAGACCTTTGCATTTTACGTTTTTTCCGAGTAAAATGAAGGCATATAATCGCTCATATTCAGTTATGGGTGAAACACTTATGCTGGCCGGCATATTAGTGTTAATCGTATTAAGTTAAGGTCTAGCGTTGGAGCGCTAGGCTTTTTCTTTTATCTAAATTCACGTAGCTTGTCCGCTACTTCTTCCGGATCAAGATGTAAATAACGCGCAGTTACAGCAAAGTCACTATGACCTAACGCCTTAGAAACTAACGCTAAATCTCCGTTACTACGTTTATAAATATCTTTCGCAAACCCTCTGCGTAATGCGTGCGGATTAATATTTTCGATACCATATTTTCGCTTATAGTAATTCAATCGTTTAGCAATCGCATTAGACTTAGGCGACTCGTCATTAACGATGCCTTTACCTTGATGCGTTAGAAATACGAACTTATTCTCTAATCCCTTTTCTTCACGTATAATCATATTCTGATCGAACAAAACTTCGAATATTTTCTGCAACCGCATATCAAACGGCAATAGTATAACTTTCCGATTCTTTAAGAGTGCGCCATCAATACGGAGTAAACGATTCTCTAAATCCACATGGCGTTCTTCCAATGCTGATAATGTCGCAAGTCGGATTCCTGTTTGATACATCGTTAATATCGCAGCTGCATCCCTCAACTCGATAAAATTAGATAGGTCAAGTTGACGTAGAACGTTAAATACATCATCTTCCGTTGCACCAACTTTAATAGGCTCGTCTACGCGAATGTTGATATTTCGCCAAAACATATCGTTAAGCCAACCATTGTTAAAACACTTTCCGAGAAAAGCGCAGAAACACTTCAAACGAACGCGCTTTGTCGTATCCTTTTCTTTCATTTGCCCTAACCATTCGTATATGGCATCGGCATCTATAGCAAGCAAGTATTCAACGTCTGTCTTACGAACAAAATCATTTACGTACGTTTCATAATCGTGAATTGTACGCTCACGCAATCCGCTCGCTCGCATCTGTTTTACGATAATCTCTAACGCTTTTTCGATAGATAGCGCTGACTTCGGATTAACAACGATCGGGTTCTTGCTATCCTCCACGCTGAATATTCCGTTTAAATCCGTACCTACATTTAAGCCGTTTCTTTTTTTAGACAACGCAAAAAACCTCCTAACGTTTAGTTAGAAGGCGTTTCAATTTCCGCAGTTAGACCGCTTCATTGACCGCTATAAAACTACGCTAGAAGGTTGATTTGACGCGGTTTATACCGCAATAATGACGTCCCAGGAGGGATTCGAACCCCCGACCGACGGCTTAGAAGGCCGTTGCTCTATCCTGCTGAGCTACTGAGACATGATGTTATTTTTTTATGTAGTCCATATCAAGGACAATATTTATTATATGTGCTTTATATCATAATGTCAACATTAATTTTACTATGAAGGCAAGGTTTGCCTCATATTAATATTATATGATTTCTTGTACCCCATTATGCCCTCCTCATCTCTACTTTTCCTAAAATAATAAAAAGCAAAAAAACTGGAGGAAGCTATTATGTTTAAAGATTTAGTAGTCGTCGTAACTGGCGGTGCACAAGGGATTGGCAAAGGCATTGCGCTTGCGTATGCACGAAATGGTGCCAATGTTGTAATTGCTGATGTAAATAAAGTGTTAGGTCAGCAATTAGAAAAAGATTTACTTGAGCAAGGTTATTCTGTTCTTTTTGCTCAAACTGATGTTACGAAAGAACAGGACATCGTTTCTTTAATGCAAAAAGCGGTTGATCATTTTAGTACTATTCATATTTTAATTAATAATGCGGGGAAATTTCACCATAAATCTTTTTATGACGTAACATTAAATGAATGGAATGTTATGATTCAAACTAATCTGACGAGTGTCTTTTTGTGTTCGAGAGAGGCTGCAAAAGTTATGCGAGCTAATAACAATGGTGGCTCAATCGTTTCTATAGCCTCTACACGTGCTGAGATGTCTGAGCCCCACACCGAAGCCTATGCAGCAACAAAAGGCGGTATCGTTGCATTTACACATGCTTTAGCGCGTTCTTTAGGTCCAGATCATATTACGGTTAATTGTATTTCACCTGGTTGGATTGAAACAGGTGATTATAAACAGCTCCGTATGATTGATCACGAGCAGCATTTATCGGGGCGTGTAGGCGTACCTGAAGACATTGCACAGGCTTGCTTATATTTAACTAGCCCCACAAATAATTTCGTCACAGGCATTAATCTAACTGTTGATGGTGGGATGACAAAGAAAATGATGTATGAAGAATAAGTCAAACTACTACTAATCAACAAACAAAAGCAAACCAGATTCACTAAGCATTTTTGAATCCGGTTTCTATTTTTGGTGAATAAATTCTAGCTTGCTTACTCTTCGAATAATGAGCAATCGGTTGAATGCCTTGGACAGATTCCCTCACAAATGGAGCTAGTGTGTTGCTCTCAATGTTGATATGGACTCGTTGTAGCTGCCATGGCATATGATCTATATCTATGCGAAATAGGGAATTCTTCCACTTTGACCAAGAATGATAACGTTCTACTAACCATTTATCAAAGGTAGAACTACTTGTTTCACTGGCAATCGGTTGATATGAAATTTCCAACCTTTCATCGAGTGCACCTTGATATAAACTTGTAAAAGAGAAATTGTTCCCTATTTGTTTTAAAGCTATTTTTGAATGGCGATATGATAAACTGCCCTTTGTAGCTATTTGTACAATAAAACGATTCGTAACATCTAAGTTAAAGAAATAGATACCCTTCATGCCGTTATATGTAACATATGTCCGCACATTAAGCTGCAAATGAGTACCTACTCCTGGGAATGGTGGTAGAAATCTCAGTCGTTGTCCTTTTACTTTAAAAAGGACAGCACTAAGCCAAGCGTTATTTTCATAGAGATCCAGCTGCAACTCTTGCGGAATGTACTGTTCTAAATCCTTAGGTGATACTGGCCAATGTAGAAACAACACATCTTGCCATATTTGCGTTAAAATCCACGGTTTACTCCACATAAAATAACTCCTTTCTGTAGTTAGATTCTTTCCTACAAAGGAGTTATTCAAACGAAAATGATTATTTTTGTTCTGAATCTAATGTTTCTGTTTCAACATATCGGTAATATAAGTTGCGCAGTTCGGATTCTTTATAACTGCCTAAATGACTTTTATATTGTGGATGCACCAAAATACCATGATCTCGAAGTTGCTTCACAAACCAACCTTTTGAATACTTATGCACTTTACACATTCCCTTCACTACTATTCATAACATAGCGTATGCTCAGGAATTTATGTAGTGACATTTTTTCAAAATAAAAAAACAAAATGGGTCAAGGTAATTTTGGTGAATGTTGTTGCTATTTAAATAAGGATGATTCCGTTCCAGGCCACTCGCTTTCATACATAAGATACATACTATGTGAGTTGGTTGATTGGAGTGGAGACTGGGCGACTCCTTGGGGATTAGCAAATTGAGGAACGAAGGCTAAAACCATCACGTCCTGTAATAACGCCTTCGTGACCAACATCATGTTGGCCCGAGACCCCGGAGCCAGCAAATAGAGGAACGAAGGCTAAGAGCATCACGTCCTGTGATAACGCCTTCGTGACCAACATCGTGTTGGCCCAAGCGGCTCATCGGACGCCCCCAGGAAGCTTTGCTCTGTGCGAAAGCAAAGCGACAGCAACAAATGTTTTCTGTAGCGAAAGCAAAGCGGCAGCTACAAATGTTTTCTGTAGCGAAAGCAAAGCGGCAGCTACAAATGTTTTCTGTAGCGAAAGCAAAGCGGCAGCTACAAAGCGCCCAGTCGGAACGGAAATCAACCCCTCTTTTTGCCAAGAGGCATACTTTATTTAATATGGCTCTATTCCCTCGTTTTTCAACTTATGTGCCACAAAACGTTCGATATGGTTGGTTAGATGGCGTTGGTAATGTCGCATATTCCTGCTGCTCCACACAATGTGCAAAAGGTTGAGCAAGCGCATCCAATAATCGCTCCATAACGCTATAGTCACCCTGCTCAACAGCAGCCTCTAATGCTTCTTCTACACGGTGATTTCGTGGAATAACTGCTGGATTATAATCGCGCATTAATTGTTGAGACATTTCTTTAGTTTCTTGCTGTCTTTCTATCCTTGCGAGCCAATTCTTATGCCATTCTTTAAATTCATTTGTATTAAATAACGGTGAGTCATCAAATTTATCGAAGGTTAATGCGATAAATGTATTCGTATAGTCAGCTTGATGTTGCTGCATTAACTTTAGAAGCTCTTCAATGAGTGCCCCGTCCTGATCTTCTTCGTTAAATATCCCAAGCTTTGCCCGCATACCTGTTAGCCAGTTTGCATAATACAGCTGAGGATATTGCTTTAAAGTCTCTTGAGCTAAGTGTATAGCCTCTTCCTGATTTTCATGGATTAACGGTATTAATGATTCTGCCAGTCGTGTTAAATTCCATCCACCGATATTAGGCTGGTTCCCGTAAGCATAACGTCCCTGTCGATCAATAGAGCTAAATACTGTCGCTGGATCATACGTATCCATGAAAGCACAAGGACCATAATCAATCGTCTCTCCACTAATGGTCATATTATCTGTGTTCATGACGCCATGAATAAAACCAACTAGCTGCCATTTTGCAATGAGAGATGCTTGTTTCTTGATAACTTCCTGTAGTAGTGTTAAATAACGATTTTTAGTTTCATCAGCATTAGGAAAGTGACGTTCCAAAGCATAATCCGCCAAAGCTTTTAGCTCATCCTCAGTTCCAAAGTTCGCTGCATATTGGAAAGTTCCTACTCGCAAATGACTGCTTGCAATACGGGTTAAAACTGCACCTGGAAGTTCTGTTTCACGGATGATCGATTCTCCAGTAGTCACGACAGCTAAACTTCGAGTAGTTGGAATACCAAGTGCATGCATGGCTTCACTAATAATATATTCACGTAGCATTGGACCAAGTGCTGCTCTACCATCTCCGCCACGGGAATAAGGAGTTCTTCCTGAGCCTTTTAATGCGATATCAAAGCGTTCATGAGCTGGTGTTAGTTGTTCCCCTAATAACAGTGCTCTTCCGTCTCCGAGCATATTAAAGTGACCAAATTGATGACCTGCATAAGCTTGTGCAATGGGCATGCCACCAGTTGGATTGTTGTTACCTACAAAAACCGCTACTGCTTCCTCGCTTTGCAAAGCATCGACGTTTAATCCAAGTGAATTGGCAACTGATTCATTTACCATTATTAACTTTGGTGAACGAACTGGATTTAAATTAATTAATGAATAAAAAATGCTTGGTAGGCGAGTATAGCTATTATCAAAATTCCATCCTATTGTATTTTCCATGTTTTCTCCTTCGTTACGTTTATCTTTATTTTTTCTACTTCGTCATAAACAATTCATAGCCATTTTTACCATTTTGTCTTACCAATCGGGCCGAGATAAAACAAAAAACGCTTAGAGTTTCTAAAACTTAAGCGTTTTTGTTACATCATTTTCGCATAAACTTGTGGCTGGAAATACAGCTATTATCATCCGTAAAGAACTTTACTTCAAAATACGTAGCTTCAACCTCTACAAGAGCAAAGCTTTTTTCTTTACGACCACGTGGTTTTAATAAGCTCCCAGGATTTAAAAATAACACATCATCAATCATTTCCGCCCCAAGAATATGAGAGTGACCAAAGCACGCAATTTGTGCATCTACCTCTTTGGCACGATATGATAACGATAAGATTGAAGTTTTAACATTGAATAAATGTCCATGTGCTACAAAGACTGTGACGTCCTCTAAACCGAATACTTCCTCATTAGGGAAGGCTTGATCGATGTCACAATTTCCGCGTACTTTCTTCATGCCATCCAATGCTTTATGAGAGAAAGGAAGCTCACTATCTCCACAATGAATGAAAGCATCAGCATTTGGGTAAAAGCTACGCACTTTTTCAATCACATTACTATCACCATGTGTATCACTCATGACCAGTATTTGCATGGATATCACCTCTTATTTTATAAGATTAGGTAATTGTTCCTTCAACTTACGAATAGCATTCCCACGGTGGGAAATTGCTCCTTTTTCATCGGCTGTTAGCTCTGCCATCATACGGTTTAAGCTTGGGACAAAGAAGACTGGATCGTAACCAAATCCGTTTGTACCACGTTTTTCGTGTGCAATGATACCTTCACAAGTACCAAAAACTGTTGTCGTTTCAAAATCAGGTCCTGCAATAGCGATGCAACAGCAGAAGCGTGCTGTACGCTTTTCATCTTCGACATTTTTTAGGTTTTCTAACAACTTAACCATGTTTGCTTCATCATCATGATCACCCGCATAGCGTGCAGAATAAACACCAGGTTCACCATTTAATGCATCCACAGCTAAGCCACTATCATCAGCAATAACAATTGTGTTTAGCTCTTTTGCCAATGCTTCTGCCTTTAAGATTGCATTTTCCTCAAAAGTAGTGCCTGTTTCTTCTATTTCCATCTCAGGGGCAACATCAAACATCGTTACTACTTCATAGCCAAGTGGACCAAATAACGCTTCGAAATCTTTTGCTTTTCCTTTATTTTTAGTTGCAATGACTACTTGTTTCATGTTATTCATTTCCTCCCACTTTGTTAGCCAATTCACCTAGTGTCTCTTTTTGAAGTGCAATCAATTGTTGAATGCCTGCTTCACCTAACGCCAGCAGTTCATTTAACTCTTCACGTGAAAAGGTTGCTTCTTCACCTGTCCCTTGAAGCTCAACAAAGCGTCCTGCACCTGTCATGACGATATTCATATCTACAGCAGCAGCAACATCTTCAACGTAGTTTAAGTCTAAAATTGCTCCGTGATCCTCTACAATACCAACACTTGTTGCAGCTAAATAGTCTGTGATTGGGAATTTTGCTAATTGTTTTTCTTCTACAAACTTAGCAATTGCTTGTGTCATCGCTACAAATGCTCCTGTAATTGAAGCTGTACGCGTCCCTCCATCTGCTTGAATCACGTCACAGTCAATCCACACCGTACGCTCACCAAGTGCTTCTAAATCAACGACCGCACGTAATGAACGACCGATTAATCGTTGAATCTCCATTGTGCGGCCATTGACTTTGCCGCGAGATGATTCACGTGCTGTACGCTGTGCTGTTGCACGAGGTAGCATCGAGTATTCTGCAGTAATCCACCCTTTGCCTTGTCCACGTAAAAATCCAGGAACCTTATCCTCAATCGTTGCTGTGCAAATTACTTTTGTATTGCCTACTTGAATTAACACTGAGCCTTCTGGGTGCAATAAATACTCACTATCTATTTTCACAGGACGCAGCGCATCTACATTTCTTCCATCAAATCTTGTCATAATTTTCGTTCCTCCTAAAATCTTTCGCGCACTCATCTTAACATAATTTTCACCTTCAAAAAAGTGCTCGGTCCCCTTATGTACAATGCTAAAAACGGCAAAAATCAGCCTAGCCCCTAGCTAAGCTGATTTTTTATTTTAATGTCATACGTTTTATACGGAGAGTACCTTGCTCAAGCCAGCTTTCAGCAATTGAACGGAAAATCGGTACTGAACCAGTTGCATAAAATTTATGGGCAGGCACAGCGTCTGGATCAGCCAAAGTGCCATTATATTCAAGCATTTCTTGAACATCCTTTGCTGTTTCCTCAGCAGAAGAAAGCACAAAAACTTCTTCTCCTACAACAGCTTCAATTTGTTTTTGCAGAATTGGATAGTGCGTGCATCCTAGTATGACCGTATCAAATTGTTCATTTTTCAACGGCTTTAAGCCTTCCGCAATTAAATTATTTGCAAATTCGCCTTTATATTCGCCACTTTCTACAAGTGGTACGAATGTTGGACAAGCAAGCGGAATAATATGAGTCGACGTATTCAGTGATAATAAGGCTTCCTCATACGCCCCGCTTTTAATTGTTCCTTCTGTTGCAAGCACAACGACTTCATGTCGCTTCGTTTTCTTTACAGCTGCACGTGCGCCAGCATTAATAACGCCTAGTACCGGAAAAGGCATATTTCTTTGTAAACTTTCGAGTGCTACTGCAGTCGCTGTATTACAAGCAATGACGAGCATTTTGATATTCATTTTTTCTAGTGCTTTTGCCATTTGCCAAGTGAAGTTTCGTACTTCCTGACGACTTCTTGGACCATACGGACATCTTGCTGTATCACCAATATAATAGATCGTTTCGTTTGGTAACAGCTTCATTATTTCTTTTGCTACGGTTAAACCGCCTACTCCTGAGTCAATAACGCCTATCGGGGCATTCATACTTTCCGCCTCAATCCTGTTTCATGTGTACATGTAGTTTTTCTAAATAGCTTGATAATTGCGCGACTTCTTGTTCATTAAAACCAACAAGTTTCTCTTGCAAATATTGCTGTCTTTTTTCAATAACCTCTTGAATAATACGTTCGCCCTTCTCGAGAAGATGAACAACAACGACACGACGATCATTTTCGTCACGCATTCGCTTGACTAATTCATTTTTCTCCATTCGGTCCACTAGATCTGTTGTTGTACTAAAAGCTAAGTATAATCGATTTGACAGGTCGCCAATTGTTATATCTCCAAGCTCTTCTAACCACTGTAATGCAACAAATTGTGGCGGCGTAATCGCATATTGTGAAACAATCTCTCTTCCTTTTTGCTTCACAATCGCCGCTATATAGCGTAATTCCTTTTCAACCGTTGCAACGGTTTCAGGTGAGTGCTTTGTTACTTCATCCGACATATAACTATTTCACTCCTAAAAATACGTTGAATAGTTCTATTTTGTCGTTTTTTTTCTGAAATAGCAAGTGTCCAATTAGTCTAATTTAAATTCTTCTAAGCGTAACAGCTCAATTAACGCCTGAGATCGATTCGTTACACCTAACTTTTGAATTGTATTGGAAATGTGATTTCGCACTGTTTTTTCACTAATACCAAGTTGCTCTGCAATATCCCTCGTTGTTTTTTCAGCTAATAAAAGCGCAAATATTTCACGTTCTCGGTTCGTTAAAAGAGAACGATGATGAGAGCCATTCATTTTCAGTTACACCCTCCTCCCCCGCACGTATTGTAACTTATGTTAAGGAATGAGGAGCGGTGACGGCTATTTTCATTAATATCTCGTGTTTCCTAAAAAAAATCGGAAATTACTTCCACCGATTAATGATTTTATGTAAAAATGGATCATCACCATAACAAGTGGTTGTTTTCCGTTCCGACTGGGCGCTTTCACGGGGCGTCTAATGAGCCGCTGATTCTCAAGGAGTCGCCCAGTCTTTACTTCAATCAACTTATATATATGGTGTCATCCACAACTTTTTGTAATGAGTCGTAAAAGTGCAATTTTAATCGTCGAAATCATTATTTATACTTATTTCCTCGAGAAAACTTTTTGCAATGTTGAAAAATATAACTCTCACTATTTTTGTCTATGGACAATTAACTTTCGTAATCCGTTTCCAATACTATAGGAACACCAAGCTTGCTAAGTGAGTTTTTTCTTCCTCAGATAGTGGTACACTCTTACCAGTTCGAGGGTTCATTTGCACTACCGTACCACGACCCGTAAAGCAAACTTCATCATGCTGGTTTTTCGCTAAGTAATGAATATCCAATGATGAGTTCCCTACTGTCGCTACCTTCGTATAAATTCTTAGCACATCATCAAAGAAAACTTGCTTCACGTAATCACACTGTAAGTCGGCTACAATCGGAATACCCTCTACATGTTCATCAATTGCTGATGGCATTAGAACACCTAAATGACGGAAATAATCGATTCGTGCTTGTTCAAAATATGTAAAGCTAACTGTATTGTTCATATGACCGTACATATCCGTTTCTGAAAAACGTACACGAACCTCAATAAAAAATGCAAAATCCTTTGTCCATTCCTGAAAATCTCCGATATAATTTGCTTTCATCTTAGCCATCCCCCTAATTTTTATTCGCTTCTTCCAAAACAACAAATGGAATTCGCAAGTCATAAATGAATATACATTCATTATAAAGGAAAACACTATATTATCATAGAAAATTCACATTTTTACTCGGTAAAACTCATTTTCTGTACACCCCAATGATACCTATCCTATTTTTGCGTAATTCGATCTTTTTATGCTGTAATGAAGACATCATATTTAGTTTATTACTCTTTCTTGAAAATGCCCCTATCTGAACTCCCTATAGTACGAAACTTTAATGGTGAGTAGGATCAATCAAGCATTTACGAGTTTTATTCTACAAAATTATTTAATATTTTTCATAGAAAAAAACTCCCTTACACATTTAGTGTAAGGGAGTTTGGGAGTAAAGCTTGTACTATTAGTCAACGTAGTGGTCAGAACCGAAGAAGTTACGGAACATTTGCACTGTAGTTGCACGGTTTAATGATGCGATAGATGTTGTTAAAGGAATACCTTTTGGACAAGCAGCTACACAGTTTTGTGAGTTACCGCAGTTTGCAAGGCCTCCATCACCCATGATTGCATTTAAACGTTCGTCTTTAATCATTGCACCAGTTGGGTGAGTGTTGAATAGACGTACTTGTGATAATGGTGCTGGTCCGATGAATGAAGCTTTTTCAGACACGTTTGGACACGCTTCCATACATACACCACAAGTCATACATTTAGATAATTCATAAGCCCATTGACGTTTACCTTCTGGCATACGTGGACCTTCACCTAAATCATAAGTACCATCAATTGGAACCCATGCTTTAACTTTTTTAAGTGCATTGAACATGCGTTCACGGTCAACTTGTAAGTCACGAATAACTGGGAAAGTTTTCATAGGCTCAAGTTTAATTGGCTCAGTCAATTGGTCAACAAGAGTTGAACAAGATTGACGTGGGCGGCCATTGATAACCATTGAACATGCACCACAAACTTCTTCAAGACAGTTCATATCCCATGCAACTGGTGTAGTTTTTTCACCATTTGACAAAACTGGATTCTTTTGAATTTCCATTAATACAGAAATGACGTTCATACCATGGCGATAAGGAACTTCGAATTTCTGCCAGTAGCCATTGCCACCTTTTGTATCTTGACGTAAAATTTCAACTTTTACCATTCTTCCAGTATTAGCTGCGATATTCATAATTCTTAGTCTCCTTTCGCAGAGTAATCACGTTTACGTGGTGGAATTAATGAAACGTCGACTTCTTGGTAAGTAATGATTGGGTTACCAGTAGTTGGATCAAACTTCGCCATTGTTGTTTTTAAGAAGTTCTCATCATCACGGTTCGGGAAGTCTGGCTTATAATGTGCACCACGAGATTCATTACGTAATAATGCACCTTTTGTCATTACTTTCGCAAGGTAAATCATATTTTTTAACTGACGCGTAAAGTGAGCACCTTGGTTACTCCACTTTTGTGTATCGTTGATGTTAATGTTTTCCCAACGTTTTTGGAATTCATCAAGTTTATTCAATGTATCTTGAAGTTGGTCATTGTAACGTACTACTGTCATAGTAGCTGTCATCATTTCACCAAGCTCTTTATGAAGCAAGTAAGCGTTTTCTGTGCCGTCCATTTTCATGACAGCATCCCACTTAGCTTGTTCTTCTTTAACGCGAGCATCGAATACTTCTTGTGGAATATCTTCAGCATGCTTTTTAAGATGTTTAACATAATCTACTGCGTTTGGTCCAGCAACCATACCGCCATAGATAGCAGATAATAATGAGTTCGCACCAAGACGGTTTGCACCATGTTGAGAATAATCACATTCACCTGCTGCAAATAGACCAGGAATTTCAGTCATTTGGTTGTAGTCAACCCATAATCCACCCATTGAGTAGTGAACTGCTGGGAAAATTTTCATTGGTAATTTACGTGGATCATCACCTACGAATTTTTCGTAGATTTCAATAATACCACCTAGTTTTACATCTAATTCATGTGGATCTTTATGAGAAAGATCTAGGTATACCATGTTTTCGCCGTTGATACCAAGTTTTTGGTTTACACAAACGTCGAAAATTTCACGTGTTGCAATATCACGTGGTACTAAGTTACCATATGCAGGATATTTTTCTTCCAGGAAGTACCAAGGTTTACCGTCTTTATAAGTCCAAATACGGCCACCTTCTCCACGAGCTGACTCTGACATTAGACGGTTTTTGTCATCTCCAGGAATCGCTGTTGGGTGAATTTGGATGAACTCACCATTCGCGTATGAAGCACCTTGTTGGTAAACGATAGAAGCAGCAGAACCTGTATTAATAACAGAGTTTGTTGTTTTACCGAAGATAATACCAGGGCCACCAGTCGCCATAATAACAGCGTCTGCACGGAATGATTTGATTTCTTCTGTACGCATATCTTGCGCTACGATACCACGACAAACGCCGTCAGGATCGACTACTGCACCAAGGAATTCCCAATGCTCATATTTGTTCACTAAACCAGCTACTTCGTGAGAGCGAACTTGCTCGTCTAGTGCGTATAGTAATTGCTGACCAGTTGTTGCACCAGAGAAGGCTGTACGGTGCATTAAAGTACCACCGAAACGACGGAAGTCAAGAAGACCTTCTGGTGTACGGTTGAACATTACACCCATACGGTCCATTAAGTGAATAATACCAGGGGCTGCATCACACATACCCTTAACAGGTGGTTGGTTCGCTAAGAAGTCCCCACCATAAACTGTATCATCAAAGTGGATCCAAGGAGAATCCCCTTCACCTTTTGTATTTACCGCACCATTAATTCCGCCCTGCGCACATACAGAGTGTGAGCGTTTTACAGGAACTAATGAGAATAAATCAACTTCAGTACCAACTTCAGCTGCTTTAATCGTTGCCATCAGACCAGCTAGACCGCCGCCGACAACAATTATTTTGCTTTTCGCCATGATTATTTCTCACTCCTCTTAAAAAATTGCAATGATTGCATGTACTCTATAGTAGCTTCTATTAAATTAAACAAAAGCTAAAATAGCAGCCACACCAACTACACTTAGAATTACGAAAATAATGTTTGTTACATAAGTAGCAATCTTTTGAGACTGAGGAGATTGTACAATACCCCAGCTAACTAGGAATGCCCATAAACCGTTAGATAAGTGGAAAGTTGCTGATATAATACCAACGATGTAGAATCCAAGCATGAATGGATTAGAAACGATATCCGCCATCATGTCGTAATCAACTTCTGTACCAAGTGCTTTTTGAATACGAGTTTGGAAAATATGCCATGCAATGAAGATCACTAAGAATACACCAGTGAAACGTTGTAATGAGTACATCCAGTTACGGTATGTGCTGAAACGTCCTGTATTTGGTGTAGCAGTGAATGCAATGTAGACACCATAGAATGCGTGGAACATTAATGGAATATAAATGACAATCCATTCAACTAGGATAAGGAATGGAATCTTTTCCATTACTGCGGTAGCATCGTTGTAACTTTCTGCTCCGCCTGTTGCTGTAAAGTTAATGAACAGGTGCATCGTTAAAAACAGACCTACTGGAATGATACCAAGTAGAGAATGTAAGCGACGCCATAAAAACTCTCGATCTTTCGACAAGACTGTTACCCCCCTTAGTACTTAAAATAGCACAACTAAAGAAGTCATCATTTTGTAACTGATACTTCATTGACTGTGTATTTCATCATGGTACAATATTATGACATGTTTATTGTACTCTCAAGAGCTACGAGCGTCAAGGCAACTTAAAGTTTTTCATATTCCTTATTAAATAAGTAATCTAGTACATGATGCATCGTTTTTTCTCGAAAAATCTATCTTTACTTTATCAGTGTCGAATTTTAAGAAAATTCTAAGAAAGAAGGCTTTCAATGTTAAACACTTCATCTCCTACAATCTCAGCATTTGGCTATGAGATAATTCGCGATTATATTTTATCTTCCATTCTTGGTAAACACGAAGATGATGTCCTTTACTGGGCAGGAAAAGATCTAGCTCGGAAGTTCCCATGTACAAGTCAAGATGAACTTATCGCATTTTTCGCAGATGCCTGTTGGGGTAATTTAGAGCTTGTCAAAGAATCGAAAGATGGACGTATATTCCAGTTGACAAATGATCCAGAACTGTTACAAATCGGTCTTCGAAGCTTTAGACTTGAAGCAGGATTTATAGCTGAGCAAATCCAGCAAGTAAAAGGTTATTTAACAGAATGCTATGATGAAAAACGTGAAAAGCAACAAAATGTAACGTTCACAGTAAAATGGGACGTTAAAGAAAGAATCATGAATACCGTTCCTACAGAATAAAACGAAAAGGATTGCCATCCCACATTTATGGATGACAATCCTTTTTATGTATACAATAGAAGTTAATTGTAGCGAAGATTGGGCAACTCCTTGGAGTAGCGTCATAAATGGACAAGCGAAGTAGCTCCATTGGACGCCCCCAGTAAAGCGTCGTGATGGAACAGAAATCACCCCCTCGTTATGATGATGAGTTTAGGGATGACATGTTGCTAAAGCGTATGTCATGTGAATTGGCTGATTGGAGTGGAGGCTGGGCGACTCCTTGGGGATCAGCAATAGAGGAACGAAGGCTAAGAACATCACGTCCTGTGATAACGCCTTCGTAACCAACATCGTGTTGGCCCGAGACCCTGGAGCGAGCATAGCGAGTGAAGCGGCTCATCGGACGCCCCCAGGAAGCTCTGCTCTGCGCGAAAGCGAAGCGTCAGCAACAAATGTTTTCTGTAGCGAAAAGCAAAGCGACAGCTACAAAGCGCCTAGCCAGAACGGAAATCACCCCCTCGTTTATGTTTACGAATCATTTTTCTAATTTATAGTTGTGCACGTCTTTCTTTTAAAAGTACATCTATTAACCCAATAAATGCCTCCAAAATATTAAGTGAGTGTTGAATCATTTCTTCTATGTTATTAATTGACAGTTCATTCACTAATTTTTGTGCGGCCATATGTACTAATTCATGTGGTTGTTCAATATGACGATATTCTGGTAAGTTCTGATATTCCTCAAAATGTCCGTAATACCATTTTCCAAACATACATTGATGATACGTTTTTATCGTTTCTTTCTGACCAGCCTTTTGAATAGCATTTCGTAAAAAGCTAGCATGATCCATTAACCTTGCTGCCAATTGGCTAACTACCGTTTGCTCTGATGGTTTTCTGATTGTCGGTGCAATAGCTTTTAACATTTCAGATACTTGATTTTGTATTATATCCGAGAAGTCACTAGAATGTGATAATTCCGTCGTCGTTTCCGCTAAACGACCTACAGCTATTACATTTTCTTCTGATGCAACTGTTATTTGATGAATACCATGTGCTGCTTCTTCAATATTTCTACTTGTTACAGTCAGATTAGCAATATTGTCCTTCATGACACTTATAAAGTCAGTTAAATAATGTTCGACTTCTTTAATATTTGTTATTGTATTATGTAATTTCTTATCAATGACTGAGCGAATCTTTGTCATTTCTTGCAATGAACCTTTCGAGCTGTTGGCTAAATTCCCTACCTCCATCGCGACAACATTAAAGCCTTTTCCATGCTCACCAGCACGTGCGGCTTCAATAGAGGCATTTAAAGATAGTAGTTGCGTTTGATCGGCAATCCCGGTTACACCTTTACTGATATCATCCATTTTAGTCATTTCATCATTCAGTTGCTCTGTTGAATTTGCTCCTTTGGTCAACAGCTCCTGAACCATTTCACCTTTTGAAATGGATGATTCCATTTCTTCTACAAGTAGTAATGAATGCTGTTTTATTTCTTGAATGTTTGCATTAACATTTTGCTCAACCGCAAGCACCTCCTCTGTATTTGACGACATTTCTTCACTCATTGCTGAAATATCCCCTACACTCGTAGAGACATTTTGAACCTTTAAAGCCGTTTGAAAATTAATTAACTCCATATGCGCTAGTACAAAGTCTAAAATCGCATTTTTCACATCAATACTTTCCTGCTCAAGTTCCAATTCCAAAATTCGCTTTTTTAATATTTGTATTTCTAAATCGTTGTGCTTCTCAACGCTTTCATCCATTGACTTTTGAAATAAACCAAATAACCCCATACAAACTTCCACCTTCCCTTTGGTAAAACATGTCATATTTTATTATATAACAATAGAATTAGATAAAGTATTAAATTGATGTGAACAAAAAAGGATGTGCCTTTTACTGACACATCCTCTTCAACATTATATGAAAAGCGCTTGTTCTAAAATCAATTATGCCCTTCTTTCCGTCGCTTTGGCTGTTCTATCCACGATTTTGGTGGCTCTATCCATGAATTTGAGTGCTCTATCCACGACTTTGGTGGTTCTATCTACGACTTTGGGTGCTCTATCCACGATTTTGGTGGCTCTATCCACGAATTTGACTTTGGGTGCTCTATCCATCTTTGACTCTTTTAAATTGCGTCCGAAGGCATTAGGCCAACAAATGTTTTTTGCGCGAAAGCGTAGCGTCAGCGGCACGAAGTTGATCACTCAGTTGTCGCTACACTTTCTGTACAAAAGACATTTCCTGAAATAAATTAAATTCATCATGTAATGCATTTGCTGCACGAATCATTTCGTCCTGAGGTACAACGACAGACACTTTTATTTCAGAAGTACTTACCATTTTTACAGGGATATCTTCACGGCGTAGACGATCAAACATTCGGGCAGCCACCCCTGGATTAGATGCCATACCAGATCCAATAATGGAAACTTTCGCTAAACCAATTTCAAAATCAGCAAAACTAAATCCTAGTGATACTTTACTATCTTCTAGTACACGTAATGCTTCAGCGAACTCCTCTTTTAAAATGGTAAATGATACAGTCGGCTTTAAGCCATCAATTATTGCTTGTACGATTATATCGACGTTTATACGATTTTCCGCAAGTATTGTGAACATATCTGCTAACGAAGCATTAGAATAAGCATCATAACCAATCGTTAAGCGAATAACGTCTGACTCATAGGCAACACCTCGTACAATTAAATTTTTTTCCATTTCAACTTCCTCCTTCAATAAAGTACCTACTGTATCTATTTCGCTCGACCTAATGATAACCGGGATTTGAAACTTCTTTGCTAACTCTACAGCTCGCGGGTGTAAAATTTGTGACCCTAAGTTTGATAGCTCTAGCATCTCATCATAGGAAATTTCTTTTAGCTTTTGTGCCCCAGCAACATGACTTGGATCAGCTGTATAGACTCCATCCACATTCGTGTAAATATCTACCCGCTTCGCCTTCAATTTTGCTGCAATGGCTATAGCCGTCGTTTCCGCCCCACCTTTACCTAACGTCGTAATATTCCGTAAATTATCGATACCCTGTTCCCCAGCAACGACTACGATTTTCCCCTGTACAAAATGCTCTTCTATTCGTCTAGCATCCATCCCATCAATACGGGCATTGCTATACATAGCATCAGTTTCAATGCCTGCCTGCCAGCCCGTTAATGACACAGCATCATATCCTTCCTCCTGTAAAGCAATTGCCACTAATGTACTAGTAAGTTGTGAGCTTGTTGAAAGTAATGCGTCTAGTTCACGCTTAGATGCATTGTCTGATAAATCACGAACCATCTTTGTTAATTCTTTAGATATACTCCTCATAGCTGTAGTGACAACGACAACATCAAAACCTCTTTCCTTTTCTGCAATCGCCTTTTGCGCAACATTTTGAATGTGCTCTGTTGATGCTAATGCAGCACCACCAAATTTCATCACAACTCTCGCCATCTTTATCATTCTCCTTCGTATTCAATCATTTTACTGATTATAAAGTAGCTATGCTTTTGCAGCTTTTCACAAAATAACACCACAAAAGCAAATAGCACCCCTTCACCTCTTAGGTAAAAGTAACAGACTTGAAAAAATGTTGTTTCGGAAAACTAAAAAGGCAGCTCCTCACATAACGTGAAAGCTGCCTATAACATGTACAATAAAGTAACTTGCGCATGTGTGATAGCTCTCCGAAACGTTTAGAATCGACAGTCTTACATCTCTTAAATGTAAAACCAGCACAGCATCGGAAACAACGATGCTCCACTTCGGCAAGTTCCCCTTTCATACATTTTCACTGGACTTGTTCGTCCTCGCATGTACTACTCTTGAACCTTGCACCTCTATCATCACTAAATAGTGATCGTATTTAATTGAACCTTAGTGAAGAAATTTCCAATTCAATAAGTAGAAACTACTAAAAAAACTAAGGCGCCGTATATAACATCGCTTTATTGAAGAGCAATGTTATATACAACCTTAGCATACGTCTAATCCTTTGACAATGTGTCTTGTCGAAAATCAATTTCGCCTTGGCGTAATTGCCGCTGACGCTTCGCTTTCGCGCAGAAGACATTTGCCGCTGACGCTTCGCTTTCGCACAGATAAACAATGCGTCCGAAGGCTTTATTTTCATTCAGTAGGTGTTTGTACACCCACTGAAAAGGAATTCCATCTGCATTCATCTCACTACCTTTAGAGGTGAGAGTCTTCTGCTGAATGAAAATAAGCATGAATATTGCTAGCAAGATTAGCAGGCATCCCTGCTTCTTGTAATGCCTGCATACTTGCCTCACGAATTTTTTTGACAGAACCAAAATGCTTGAGTAATTGTTGTTTTCGCTTTGGACCAATTCCCTCTATATTATCGAGGACAGATTGTATAGCGTGTTTCTCATGCTGCTGTCGTAAGAAGGTTATAGCAAAGCGGTGTACTTCATCCTGAATTCGTTGTAATAAGTAGAATCCATCACTTGTACGTTTTAACGCAATAACTTCTGGTGGATCACCAAATAGAAGCTGTGAAGTATTATGCTTTTCATCTTTTGCTAATCCGGCAATTGGAATGACAAGGCCGAGCTCATCCTCTAATACTTCACGCGCGACTTCCATTTGTCCCTTCCCACCATCTATTAGTACTAAATCCGGTAAAGGTAGACCATCTTTTAATACACGTGTGTATCGACGACGTATTACTTCCTGCATTGCCCCGTAATCATCGTGCTTGGCGGCGGTACGTGTTTTGTATTTTCGATACTCCTTCTTCGCAGGTTTTCCATCGATAAATACAACCATTGCAGATACAGCATCTGTCCCATGCATATGACTATTATCGAAGGCTTCAATCCGTAACGGCGTAGAAATGCCCATCGCTTCACCGAGCGCCTCACATGCTCCTATTGTGCGCTCTTCCTGACGTTCAATAAGCTGGAACTTCGCTGCTACAGCAATTTCAGCATTTTTCGTCGCTAATTCAACTAGCTCTTTTTTTTGCCCACGTTTTGGTGTCAGTACCTTAACTTCTAGTAATTCCGTTAAAATATCTGCATCAATAGATTGTGGGATAAAAATCTCCTTAGGTTTAATGTGCTCTAGCTTCTCGTAAAATCGTCCAACAAACGTTAAAAATTCCTCTTCTGCCTCTTGATAAACCGGGAAAATCGAGACATCTCGCTCTATAAGCTTTCCTTGACGAACAAAGAAAACTTGAACACACATCCAACCCTTCTCGACGGCATAGCCAAATACATCACGATTCGTTGTATCACTTGATACGATTTTTTGCTTTTGCATGACTGTATCGATATGTGCAATTTGATCGCGAAATTCCTTTGCACGCTCAAACTCTAAATTTTCTGCGGCCGCTAGCATTTTTACTTCTAGCTCCTTTTTGACTTCCTCAACTCCACCATTTAAAAATTTTGTCATATCCTCAATCATATCGTGGTAAGTTTCAGCTTCAATATCCTTCACGCAAGGGGCTAGACATTGCCCCATGTGATAATACAAGCAAACCTTGGTAGGGAGTTGTACACATTTTCGCAGAGGATACAAACGATCTAGCAGCTTTTTTGTCTCACTTGCTGCATACGCATTCGGATATGGCCCAAAATATTTCGCCTTATCCTTTTTCACTTTTCGTGTTGTAATAAGACGTGGATGTTTCTCATTTGTAATTTTTAAATACGGATACGTTTTATCATCCGTTAGCATAATATTGTACTTCGGATCATGTAGTTTTATAAGATTAAGCTCTAAAATTAAAGCTTCAATATTGGAAGATGTCACAATGTACTCAAAGTCTTCTATTTCGCTTACAAGTCTCTGTGTTTTCCCTTCATGCGTACCAGTAAAATACGAGCGTACTCGATTTTTCAGCACTTTTGCCTTCCCGACATAAATAATAGTTCCTTGTCGATCTTTCATCAAATAGCAGCCAGGCTGATCTGGTAAAATTTCAAGCTTTCGTTTAATTAAATCATTCATCGCCTACCTGCCCCCTTTTTCTAAAAAAGCAAATAAAGATTTGTCTATTCTCAAATATAACGTTCGCTTTTCCTCTATATTATATAACGAAAAAAAGCCAAGCACATCATATTGATGGCTTGACTCTTTTTTTCTTACAAATTAAGCATGTTTTGCGATAAATGCTTCTAACGCTTCTTTTGGTTGGAAACCAACAGTTTTATCTACTAATTCACCGTCTTTGAATAAAAGTAATGATGGGATAGACATAATTTGGTATTGCGCTGCAGTACCTTGGTTGTTATCTACATCTACTTTTACAATTTTAGCCGCACTACCTGCAGCATCCATTTCTTCAAGAACTGGTCCAATCATTTTACATGGTCCGCACCAAGCAGCCCAAAAGTCTACTAGTACTAAACCTTCTTTAATATCGTCTTGGAAAGTTGCATCTGTTGCATGTACAATTGCCATTTGAAATCCTCCTTAAACTTACTATGTTTGTAGTATAGCATGGATAAATTCTCTTGAGCGAACAATCTGCCTAGTATGCAAAAATTATGAAAAATAAGGTCGAAAAAGGCATTAAGTTGATTTGTTATTTAGCCTCATTTTCTTGAAAACGACCTTTAAAGACATAAGTTAGCGTAATAAAGAGATAAATAGCTAATGTAATACCTGTTACGATAATAGATGTTGTGAAAATAATACCAATCAGAATTGCACTTAACGCAATAATAGCGATCCAAGTTGTATAAGGGAACAATTTTACTGCATAGGTACTTGTTTTTTCCGGCTGTTTTTTACGCGATTTCAGATGTGCAATCGCAATAATTAACCAAATAAATAACACGGTATATCCAAGCGAACCCATTAGGAAATCAAAAGTTTTGCTTCCCGCAAATAAAGAAAATATTACAGCCATATATAAAGCTAACGTACACGCTAATATGGCATATACCGGAACTTTTCTTTTTGATAAATGGGCAAAGATTTTAGGTACACGCCCGTCCACAGCTTGTGTATACAGAACACGTGATGAACCATAAAGTCCCGAGTTCATTGATGAAATAATAGCAAGTAGAACAACAGCGTTCATAATATGGTCAGCACCAGGGATCCCAATCATTTTAAAAACCATTACAAACGGACTTTCTGGCACCCCGTTTACTTCATTCCAAGGAATCAAACTAACGATAATAAAGAAAGGAATTAAATAAAAAGTCACGATACGTACTAATGTACTGCGAACAGCTTTTGGCACTACTTTCTCTGGATTTTTCGTTTCCGCTAATGTAATACCAATAATTTCAGTACCACCATAAGAATAAATAACTACAAGCATTGCAGCAATCAACCCCATTGATCCGTTCGGGAAGAAACCACCATGCTCCGTTAAATTTGAAAAACCAACAGCTGTATGATTACCAAAAGTAACAAGCAATAAAATTAATCCCGCTATGATGAACACCAC
Source organism: Lysinibacillus sp. NPDC093216 (assembly GCF_050280325.1). NCBI lineage: Bacteria > Bacillati > Bacillota > Bacilli > Caryophanales > Bacillaceae > Lysinibacillus > Lysinibacillus sp. NPDC093216. The sequence continues at coordinate 251,294 of NZ_JBNNVB010000004.1, forward strand.
AATAACGGTAATTTTAATTAACGCCAGCCAATATTCAGTTTCAGCAAAAACTTTCACCGATAACAAGTTAATGGCTGTAACTAACACCGAAACAGATAATGCAAGTATCCAAATTGGATAATCTGGCAACCAATACTGAATAAAAATGGCCGCAACTATAGATTCCGCCGCAATATTTAACACCCACATTTTCCAATAAATCCAATCTAGGAAATAAGCTGGATACTTTCCTAAAACGGCTTGCACTAAATCTCTAAATGTTCTCGCTTCGCTATTGCGGACTGCCATTTCTGCTAAACCTTGCATAACAAATAGCAGAATAATCCCACCAATTAAGTACGCAATTAGTACTGATGGTCCTGCCATATCAATGGCTGTACTACTTCCCTTAAACAACCCTGCACCAATGGCACCACCTAAAGCCATCATCGTAATATGCCGTGAGGTCATCGTTCTCTGTAATTTCTGATTATCATTTTCCATTTCCTTACCTCCTAAAATCAACAAATGCGCTAAAGTGCTCGTTTACATCCGACAAGCGCTGGAGAGCCAGAAGCAAAAGTAAGTGCTCCTCCATTTTTGCCCGGGGATCGAAGCGACCTCGAGGATGTAGCGCTTTAGCCTAGACGCAAAAAAGGCATATCGTCTGATCCTTCATTATCAAATGAAAGAAGAGACGATATGCCATAAGCAAACCGCGGTACCACTCTAATTGGTTCTATTAGAACCCAGCTTTAAAACCTAATAACGAAGGTTAACCGTCCAGCAAATAGAATATTCTGCAAATTCCATTTATCTTACCGCTCCTAGGCAAGTTCAAAGTCTTATTGGACTGCGTCGCACCAACCCGCAGCTCTCTTCACCAAATAATGAGCTTTTACTACTCCTAATCTTTGCGTTTCTTTATAAAAATCAATTATGCCTCGGCATAATTGCGTCTGGAATCGGCTTTGTGCTTGCACAAAGAACTCCTTCCCGATTCCATGACATCCGCCGGAGGCTTTAACTTCTTTCAGCGGATGTTTTTTGTACCGAAAGCGTAGCGACAGGTACAGATGTTTGATCCGCTGAAAGAAGTTAAATTAATATTCATCACTATACGTTCTAAAATTAATTATGTCAACATTTTATTTTGCAATAACTTTAAAAAATCAAAAAATTCGAACGCAAAAAAGCGGGGAAGACACATCCTCCCCGCTACAAAACAAATATTAATTTCGCCTTGGCGTAATTGTGTCCGGATTTCGAATTGTGCCTGCACAATTCAAAATCCGTGACATCCGCCGGAGGCTTTATCTTCATTCAGTAAATTTGCTGAATGAAGATAATTTAATTAGGCATTCACTTTTAACGCTTTAAATTCTTCGATTAAAAGAGGCACTACCTCAAATAAATCACCTACGATACCGTAGTCCGCAACTTTGAAAATATTTGCTTCTGGATCTTTATTAATCGCAACGATTACTTTTGAGTTTGACATACCAGCTAAGTGTTGAATAGCTCCAGAAATACCCGCTGCAATGTAAAGGTCTGGTGTTACTACCTTACCTGTTTGACCGATTTGAAGTGAGTAGTCACAATATTCAGCATCACATGCACCACGTGAAGCACCAACTGCACCACCAAGTAAATCTGCTAGCGCTTTTAATGGTTCAAAGCCTTCCTCAGATTTTACGCCACGACCACCTGCTACAACTACTTTTGCCTCAGAAAGATCAACACCCTCTGAAGATTTACGTACTACCTCTTTAATGATTGTACGAAGGTTTGTAATATCTACAGTAATAGAAGTGATGTCACCTGATTTACCGCTTACTTTTTCTAATGGTGCAATATTATTTGGACGAACTGAAGCTAAAACCAAACCGTCTTTTACTTTAACTTTTTCAAAAGCCTTACCAGAGTAAATTGGACGGATGAATGCAACATCATCGCCAGCACCCTCAATTGACGTTACATCAGATACAAGACCTGCTTGTAATTTACTTGCAATTTTCGGTGATAAATCTTTACCGTTTGCAGTATGACCAAATACGATACCAGTTGGCTTTTCTTCCTCAATTACTGCTAATAAAGCTTGACCATAGCCATCAGATGTATATTGTTTTAAATGTGGATGCTCCACTGTTACAACACGATCTGCACCATATTCAAATAATGGACCAGTTAAGTTTGCTACGGCATCCCCTAAAAGAACACCAACAACCTCACCACCGTCTGCGATTTGCTTTGCAGCTGCGATTGCTTCGAAAGAAACATTACGTAAGCTTCCTTCACGAACTTCACCTAATACTAATACTTTTTTTGTCATAGTATATTCCCTCCGTTACCCTTTAAGATTCGATTTGTGTCATCAGATGACTTAAACTACTTTCGCCTCTGTATGAAGTAGGTTTACTAGCTCTTTTACTTGTGCAGAAAGTTCGCCTTCTAGAATACGGCCTGCTGCCTTTTGAGCCGGTAAGAAAATATCAACTGTTTCTACCTTAACCTCTACATCATCTTCATCAATATCTAAATCATCTAACTCAAGTTCTGCAAGCGGTTTCTTCTTCGCTTTCATGATCCCTGGTAAAGATGGGTAACGTGGCTCGTTTAAACCTTGTTGAGCTGTTATTAAAAGTGGTAAAGATGTCTCGATAACTTCTGAGTCACCTTCAATATCGCGTACAATTTTCGCAGATGTTCCGTCAATCTCAAGCTTTGTAATTGTTGTTACATAGTTAATACCTAGTAAATCTGCAACACGAGGTCCTACTTGGCCAGAGCCTCCGTCAATTGCAACGTTTCCTGTTAAAATTAAATCAGCATCTTTATCTTTTAAATATTCAGCTAAAATATATGCTGCTGCATTTTGATCCAGTTCATCTAGATCGTCTTCTGTATTAATAAGAACTGCTTCATCTGCTCCCATCGCAAGAGCTGTACGCAATTGCTTCTCTGTATCTTCGCCACCAATTGATACAACTGTTACTTTACCGCCAGCAGCGTCACGTACTTGGATTGCCTCTTCAATGGCATATTCATCGTAAGGATTGATGATGAACTCTGCGCCATCCTCTTGGATTTTACCACCCGACACAACAATTTTTTCTTCTGTATCAAACGTACGTTTAATTAATGCAAAAATATTCATATATCCATACCTCCTGCAACGTTTTTTATTTCTAAGTAAACTTATAAATATTATATATTTTCAGTGTCGATAACGTCGATATCACTCTTTCAAGTCGCTATCGACACTGATGGAATATTATTTACCAGTAAACACAGGCTCGCGTTTTTCAATAAATGCTTGAATTCCCTCTTTTGCATCTTCCGAAACGAATACTGTGCCAAAGGATTTTGCTTCTGCCTCAATACCTTCATAAAACGAAGCATGCTTAGCATATTGCAATGTTTGAATAGCTGCTTTTAAAGCAACTGGGCTCTTCTTCGCAATTTTCTTCGCTACCTTTAGCGTTTCTTCCAATAATGCTTCATCTGTAAATGCACGATTCGCTAAACCCCATTGTACAGCTTCTGTACCAGAAATCGGCTCACTTGTAAACATCATTTCTGCAGCTTTTGCAACCCCTACATATCGAGGTAGTCGTTGTGTACCCCCAAAACCTGGAATAAGACCTAATTGTAATTCAGGTAGTCCTAATTTCGCAGATTCTGTCACAAAGCGCAGATGACAGCTCATCGCTAGTTCAAGGCCCCCACCTAGTGCAGCACCATGAATTGCAGCAATAATAGGTTTAGAGAACGATTCAACTCGCTCAAAAACTTGTTGCCCATTGTTCGCTAGTTTTGAAAATTCATCACCAGATCCAACCTCTGTAAATTCTTTAATGTCTGCACCAGCTGAGAAGAAACGACCTTCGCCATGAAGTACAAGGACACGTACAGTGTCATCATTTTCTACTTCATCTAGCACAGCATTTACTTCGGTAATGATCCCACGAGATAATGCATTTGCTGGTGGGCGTGCAATTGTAATAATCGCTACTCCATCCTCTGCTTTCCAACTTAGAAATTCCATTTCTCCACATCCTTTTAAGCTTTAATGCCGTTCAAGATTAATGCCTGAACTTTTGGAACCTGTTCTATCAAATCATATCGATATTCATTCATAACCCACGATGTAATGGTTTCGTCAATTGTTCCAAATACCATTTGACGTGCCAAGCGTACATCCATCGTTTGATTGAACTCACCTGACAGCATACCTTCGATTAAAATTTGATCAAGTAATTGTAAATACTCTCTTAACACCGAATTGATCTTCAGTCGTAAATCTTTATTCGATTGTCGTAGTTCCAATTGTGTGACGGTTGCTAGGTATCGATCTGTCGCTAGAACATTAAAATGATTTTCAATCATTCGTGAAAGTTTGTCCTTAGACGTACTTCCATTTTCTATTATATCTTGTAATGACTCTACAAAAACAGCCATTTTTTCATTAAAGACAGAAATTAATATATCTTCTTTATTTTTAAAATATAAATAGATTGTTCCGTCGGCCACCCCTGCCTGTTTAGCAATCTTCGATACCTGTGCTTGGTGATACCCATTTTCTGCAATAACGATGACAGCTGCATCAATAATTTGCTTATATTTTGGCTTATCACGTTTCACTTTTATATCACCACCTAAAAAAACTTGCACACGTCTAAATTCATGCTCAATACATGATGTCATCCTTCAATGACCAGCCATCTCAAACTGATAGATTGTTAAGGATATGACGTGGCAACCTAAAAAAATATGAAAATATGAATGGTCATTCATTCATATTTTCATATTATAATTTACATCTTTGCTTGTCAATACTTTATCACGTATTTATTTTGCTTCTTTATTCACCAATTTCGTTTTTTCTTCATCAACTAATGCGCGCCGCAAAATTTTTCCAACTGCTGTTTTCGGTAGCTCATCTCTAAACTCATAATAGCGAGGAACTTTGAAAGCAGCTAAGTTTTGACGGCAATATTTATTTAATTCGTCTTCCGTAATCGAATATCCTTCTTTTAAAACAATATAAGCTTTTACGGTTTCTCCACGATACGGGTCAGGTATACCAGCAACAACACATTCTTGGATTTCTTCGCGCTCATATAGTACTTCCTCTACCTCACGAGGGTAAATATTAAAACCACCTGCAATAATTATATCTTTTTTACGATCAACTACATAGAAATAGCCTTCCTCGTCCATATAGCCAAGATCGCCTGTTAAAAACCAGCCATCTACGAACGCCGCTGCAGTATCCTCAGGGCGATTCCAATAGCCTTTCATAACCTGAGGGCCCTTTACAGCTATTTCACCAACCTCACCGACTGGAAGCACCTCAGCATCCCCTGCACGTAAAATTATTGAATCCGTATTTGGCCAAGGTAAACCAATCGAGCCCATGACACGCTTACCCCAAATAGGTGTTGAATGTGTGACAGGAGAAGTTTCTGTTAATCCATATCCTTCGACAAGTTTTCCCCCTGTTGCCGCTTCAAATTTCTCCTGCACCTCTACAGGCAATGAAGCGGATCCACTTATGCATGCTTTGATAGACGACAAGTCGTACTTTGCAATATCCGGATGATTTAATAAACCAATATATAAAGTCGGTGCACCTGGGAATAGTGTTGGTTTTTGCTTATCAATTGTTTTTAACGCTGTCTCTGCATCAAACTTTGGTAATAACACCATCTTATTTTGCGTGAATACGGATAATAAAATAACAGCCGTCATACCATAAACATGAAAGAATGGCAGTATGCCCATAATGGTTTCCTCGCCATGTACACATTTATACATCCACGCATCACACATTGTTGTATTAGCAATTAAGTTTTTATGGGTCAACATTACACCTTTAGGGAAGCCAGTCGTTCCACCTGTATATTGAAGCAGTGCTACGTCCTCTTCAAAATCAAATGGAATATCAATCATTTTGATGGGCGCTGAGCGCATAATTTCTGTAAATAAATGATTTTGACCACTATGTTCAACCTTTACACTAAAACCGTACTGCTTTTTTTGAATATAGGGATAAACCAAATTTTTTGGAAATGGTAAATAATCTTTAATAGCCGTGACAATTACATTTTCAAGTGCAGTTTCTTTTATGATTTTCATAACACGTGGATACAAAATATCCATCAATAAAATAACTTTCGCACCTGAATCAGCCATTTGATATTGAAGTTCACGCTCAGTATAAAGTGGATTTGTTTGTACGACAATCGCTCCAGCATACATTGCCCCGTAGTAAGCGATTACACTTTGCGGTGAGTTTGGTAGCATAATAGCTACTCGATCTCCCTTCTCTACTCCAAGGGCTTGTAAATAGTTTGCGAACCTTAGCGCTGAATCATATAGCTCAGTGTACGTCAAATCCTTTCCCATAAAATGAATCGCAACTTTGGATGGATTCTTTTTATAGGCACGTGTCAAAAACTCTTGCACAGGAATTTCCTCAAACGTTAAAGACGATGGTACTTCTTCAGGATAATTTTTTAGCCATGGTTTTGTTGTCATACGTCCTCTCCCCTTTGCCCCAAATTTGTAAACTCTTATTTTAATTATAATGAAAAAGAAATACTCTTTCAAACACAAAATAGAAAATAAGTGCATTTTCGATTAATTATTATGCATTTAACAACATTTATATAACTGTATTTCTTAGGATTTTTGATCGACAGAGCGTATGAATACTCATTCATTCTTTCTTTTTTCATGCACAAAACTGAGTTAATATTTCTATATTCCAAAAATATTTTTTTAATGATAACTTTTTAGATAGATGAAGGAATATTAATAGGTTCTAGTATTATTTTTAGATAGGGTTGATATGAGGATGATGTAACTTATGATTTTTTTTGAGGGTATAGTAGTTTTTTATTTATTGGGGCGGTTACACACTCAACCTGAGGGGGGCTCTCTTCGGGCCAGAGTAGTTCTTTACACTTTTCCGTCACTTCGGCTATTCTTTCCGTCGCTTTGACTCTTCTTTCCGTCGCCCTGCCTTCTTTCCGTCGCTTTGACCTTTCGTTCCGTCGCTCTGGCTATTCTTTCCGTCGCTTTGACTCTTCTTTCCGTCGCTCTGGCTCTTCTTTCCGTCGCCCTGCCTTCTTTCCGTCGCTTTGACCTTTCGTTCCGTCGCCCTGACTCTTCTTTCCGTCGCTCTGGCTCTTCTTTCCGTCGCCCTGGCTATTCTTTCCGTCGCCCTGACTCTTCTTTCCGTCGCCCTGACTCTTCTTTCCGTCGCTCTGGCTCTTCTTTCCGTCGCTTTGACTCTTCTTTCCGCCACCCTGCCTTCTTTCCGTCGCTTTGACCTTTCGTTCCGTCGCCCTGGCTATTCTTTCCGTCGCCCTGACTCTTCTTTCCGTCGCTCTGGCTATTCTTTCCGTCGCCCTGACTCTTCTTTCCGTCGCTTTGACCTTTCGTTCCGTCGCTCTGGCTATTCTTTCCGTCGCTCTGGCTATTCTTTCCGTCGCCCTGCCTTCTTTCCGTCGCTTTGACCTTTCGTTCCGTCGCTCTGGCTCTTCTTTCCGTCGCCCTGACTCTTCTTTCCGTCGCCCTGGCTCTTCTTTCCGTCGCCCTGACTCTTCTTTCCGTCGCTTTGACTTCTTTCCGTCGCTAGACACTCGAGCAATTCTTCTCTTTACCCATAAAAAAACGCATCCTCATAAAAGGATGCGTTTTTTTGCTTAAAGGGTCATCATATAATAGACACCGACTGCCAAAAATGCGATGCAGACAACGATTAGTACTTTTGCTAATTTTTCCATGTCATTACACTCCTATGCAATACTTGCCCCAATAACAAACGATAGACCGAGTGAAATGGTAAAGGAAATGAAACCGACTGAGCGATTATCGTTTGCGATTTCTTGATCAACATTAAAACGTGGGGTCATAAATTCAAATAAGAAATACGCCACAATCAGTAATGTAAAACCAAAGAGGCCCCAGCCAATCATTTCACTTAAAGTACTATGGCGCGCAATGGAAAAGCGAAAAATATTACAGATCCCCAGTATTTTCCCGCCGGTTGCAAGTGCCACAGCGATATTACCATTTTTAATTTCTTCCCAGTTTTTATATTTCGTAACGACTTCGAACAATGCCATCGAGACGACTAAACATAATACAACAACACTAAAATATCCCGCCGTTTCGATAATTGGATATCGCCAAAAGCTAGAATTCAGCATTTTTCTCCGTCCCCTTTACTGCTTATTTCAATTCCACAACCGTGACACCTAATCCTCCCTCGCCCGCTTCACCAAAACGGAAGGATTTTACACGCTTATGCTTTTTCAAATAGCTTTGAATTCCCTGACGTAATGCACCTGTACCGACACCATGAATAATTGATACACGCCCATAGTTAGCAAGCAAGGCATCATCAATATATTTTTCCGTACGTATGATGGCATCTTCATACCGTTCGCCGCGTAAATCTAATTCTAATTTCACTTGGCTATTGCGATTTTTCACACCAGCCATACGTTGAACAGGTTCTTTTTCGGGTTTAATGTACTCTAGATCACTATCCGAGATTTTCATTTTCAAAATACCCATTTGGACAACCCATTCGATATCTGATACTTTTTCGAGCAATGTACCCCGTTGTCCATAGCTTAACACCTTTACCTCGTCTCCGACAACTAAGTTTTGTGAACGAGCCTTTACTTGTGCCGCTTTTTTTAGCACTTTATTGTTTTCAAGTGGTGTAGCTTCTTCCAATCGTTTACGTGCTTCGATGAGTTCATGCTCTTTGACAACTTGGTCTGCATTTTTGCGCATTTCTCGAAGCTCAGTAATAATTGATTCTGCTTCTCTTTTTGCTTCATCAACAATTTTACGAGCCTTCTCTTTCGCTTTTTTATCGAGTGCTTCTTTGCGGTCATCGTAAGCTTGTAGTTTTTCTTGTAGCTCTTTTCGTAGGGCTTCAGACTCTATCATTAATTCATGAGAGCGTTCTGCATCATCTTCGGATTGGCGACGAGTCTCTTCAAGTGAAGCAATCATTGACTCTACTTCATGGCGATCTGTACCTGTAAAGCTTTTCGCACGGTCAATAATCGATTCTGGTAAGCCCAGGCGACTTGAAATTTCAAATGCATTAGAGCGGCCTGGTACACCAATAAGTAGACGGTATGTTGGACTCAATGTCTCAATATCAAACTCTACACTTGCATTGGCAACTCCTGGACGATTATAGCCATATGCTTTTAGCTCAGGATAGTGCGTTGTTGCCATAACGCGGGCGCCACGACCATGTACTTCATCTAAAATGGAGATGGCCAGAGCTGCCCCTTCCTGAGGGTCTGTCCCGGCACCTAATTCATCAAATAGAACGAGTGATTCGTCATCAAACTTTTGTAAGATATCTACTATGTTGACCATATGAGAGGAGAATGTTGACAATGATTGCTCAATTGACTGTTCATCTCCAATATCTGCAAAAAGCTGCTTGAAAACAGCAAGCTCTGAACCATCAAGTGCAGGAACTGGTAACCCAGCCTGTGCCATTAATGTACATAGTCCAACTGTTTTTAAAGTGACGGTTTTACCACCCGTGTTTGGTCCTGTAATCACAATTGCCGTGATGTCTTTCCCAAATTCAATATCGTTAGCAACCGCCGTTTCAATTGGTAAAAGTGGATGACGTGCACGAACAAGTCGAATATAGCCGTCGTTATTCATTTTAGGCATTGTACATTTGTTCGCTTGACCGTACTTGCCTTTCGCTAAAATAACGTCAATCTCACCTAGTACTTTTACTAAGTTAAATAAATCTGGAGCTACTTCCTCTACCATTGCACTTAAGGCAAGTAAGATACGTTCAATTTCAGCTTGCTCTTTCATTTTTAAGCGATGAATTTCATTATTCGCTTGTACAATCGAATCTGGCTCGATAAATAATGTTTGGCCAGAAGATGATTGGTCATGCACAATTCCACCATAATGATGACGATACTCTTGCTTAACGGGAATAACAAAGCGATCATTACGAATCGTTACAAGTGTATCTGAGAGCATTTTTGAAGCATTACTCCCACGTATAAGGCTTTCTAGCTTAGAACGTACTTTAGCCTCCTCTGCGCGCAAAGACTGGCGAATTGAACGCAAAGTTTGGCTTGCAGAGTCAAGCACTGAGCCATTGTCATCAATACAGTTATTAATTTCATGTTGCAAGCCTGTCAAAACAGGCATTGCTTCCTTTTTGGCGATGAAATGAGGAATCTCAATCACTTCTTCTGATTCTATATCTTCGATAAAATTACGAAGAATTCTACTAGCTCGAATTGTACTTGAAACTTCCATTAGTTCCATCGCTGACAGCATGCCACCGATTTGTGCACGCCTTGCAGCTGGTCGCACATCAAAAATTCCACCCATCGGCACATTGCCTTTAACACGTAAAATGGATAGTCCTTCATCCATTTCTTCTAATAATTGTACAACTTTTTCATAGTCTGTCTGTGGTACAAGTTCATCAACCGCTGATTTACCGATTGAAGAAGTACAGTATGTAGCCACTTGCTGACGTACTTTATCATATTCTAGTGTTTTCAATGCGCGTTCTGCGATCACCGAGAACACCTCCTCAACCTATTTATTTCGTCGAATAAACGCTTCAAACTGTTCTCGCGTCCATGTATTCACAATCATATCCTTTTTCAACCATGCTCTGTTTGCGTAGCGCACCCCAATATCCATAAAGCGTAAATGAGCAATATCATGGGCATCCGTATTGATTGCTACGGGCACACCAGCTGCCAAAGCCATTTCTAAATGATCAACACATAAATCAAGACGATATGGATTCGCATTTAACTCTAAAATTTTACCATATTCCTTTGCCCACGAAATTAATTGCTCCATATCAGGATTATAGCCATTACGATTCTCAATAATGCGACCAGTTGGATGTGCAATCATATGAACGTACGGATTTTGCATCGCCGTCAGTAAACGTGCCATAATTTTGTCCTGCGATTGTGTAAAGCTAGAGTGAATAGAGGCAATTACGAAATCTAATTCTCTTAGCACCTCATCTTCAAAATCTAGGGAACCATCCGGCAAAATATCCATTTCTGTCCCCGCATATAAATGGAAATCTGGATGTGCTTCATTAAATGTCTCAATTTCAGCACGTTGCTTTGTTAAGCGCTCCGGCGTTAGACCATTCGCTACTTTTAAAAATTGTGAATGGTCAGTAATAACACTATATTGATAGCCACGCGCTATTAATGCCTTGCCCATTTCAGCTACAGAGTATGCACCATCAGACCAAGTCGTATGCATATGCAAATCTGCTTTCATATCTTCTATTTTCACTAGACTTTTAATGTCATCTGTTTTGTCAAATTCCGTTGTTCCTGTACGCAAACTCGGCGGGATAAATGGTAAATCAAAATGCGCAAAAAATTCTTCTTCATCCTTAAACGTTAATACGGTGCCATCAGCCTGCTCTACACCATATTCACTAATTTTTTCACCACGGGCTTTAGCAATTTGACGCATGCGTACATTGTGATCTTTTGAGCCTGTGAAATGATGCAAGGCCGTTGCATATTCAACATCTCTTACTAATCGGAAATCTACACTTACAGGCTCATCTAGATCTAAAATAACTGAAATTTTTGTATCACCAGCTGCTACGACTTCTTGTACAGAAAGCTCATTCAGTAGCTTTTCACGTACAGTTTCAACTGCTTCGGTTACAACAATAAAATCAATATCTTTACTTGTTTCAGCTGCACGACGGAAGCTTCCCGCAACAGAAAAACGTTCCACTTCTTCCATACTACCTAGAAGAGCTTCAATTTGTAAAACAACTGGATCCAGCTGCCAAATCGGTAAACGTTCTGATCGATTTGCTAAATTTGCAAGTTCCTTTAAAATTTTTTCTTCGGTCTTAGCCGCAAAGCCTGCCAGCTCACGAACTTTACCTTCCTCACAAGCAGTCTTTAAACTTTCCGCACAATCGACCCCTAACTCTTGATGAAGCTTAGCAATTTTTTTACCACCTAAGCCTGGAAGTTTTAATAGCGGGAGCAATCCTTTTGGTACAATTTCTTCTAATTCCTTTAATAAGCTTGATTCACCATTTGTCATTAAATCCTCAATAACAGCCGCTGTACCTTTACCTATACCTTTAAGCTTTGTTACATCCTCCATCTCACTTAATGAGCGCTCGTCCCCCTCAAGTGCGGCAGCAGCTTTTCGAAAGGCAGACACTTTGAATGGATTTTCCCCTTGTAATTCCATATACAATGCAATTTTTTCAAATGTGCGAATAATTGTTTTTTTGTTCATTGGGAATTCCTCCTATCGTAAAAACACTTCCCTCAAAACCGAGAGAAGTGCACAGTTTGCTATTGCATATAAATATACCACCAATTTTGGAACATACTTGTAATAATTGGGGTGTGTTCCAAAATGAGACCACTTAACAACGACTTCGACATTAAACTTTGAATAGAAGCAACTGGCAATAAAGCAAGAATGTACAGCAAAATAAACATAATTAAATAGTTTTCAATCATGCCAAACAATGCTCCAAGCCAGCGATTTACTGTACCTAACACAGGTAAATACGCTATAAAATCAAAAATCGATGCCACAATTTGCATTGTAATTTTCACCGCAAAGAAAATAACTGCAAATGCAATGACACGGTAAAAAGTGCGGTCTAAATCCAGGCTATCAATAACTACTCCAAGACTACCTGAATCCGTTACACCTGGATACGGAACCCAAAACACAAATTTTTGTGCTAATGGTTTATAATAGATATACGCAACTATTAGGGCAACTATAAAGCTAACGATATGCATCATCTGAACAATGAAACCACGTTTTGCACCAACGATGAGCCCGGCTAATAGCACCGCTAATATGATTAAATCTAACATTCACTTCAACCCTTTAATTTTTTCAATTCTTCTTCTAATTGTTCCATTTGTTCTTTTAATAGTAAATAATCGTGAACGGTATTTACTGCTGTAAGAACGGCAAGCTTTGTGCTATCAAGAGAGGGATTATGTACATTCATTTCGCGCATACGGTCATCAACAATCGAAGCGACAAGTCGCATATGTCCCATGGATTCAGAGCCGACCATTTTATATGTATGACCGTAGATTTCCACAGAAATTTTATTCTTTTCTTGATTTTCCATAGTCGCACCCTCCTTTAAAATTTTTGTGCTCACGAATTTTTTTATTGTGAGCAGCTTACACAAAAAAGCTATTTATTATCATAACATGAAAGGTATAAAATTGTGAACAACGAGGACAGAAAGGAACGAGTAAATGTCAAATATTGTACTTTCCATATCAACAAATATACAAAAAGAGGTGATGTCTTACTATGCAAACCATTTTGTAGAGCGTAAAGCTCCAGGTGTAATCTTTGCCGCAAAGCTCCCAGATACAGCAATTACGATGTACAAATCAGGTAAATTAATGTTCCAAGGGGGAGGAGCTGAACGAGAAGCTGCACGCTGGGGAAACATAGAAGTAAAAAACACACAAAAATCATCGTCGATAGGAGCAAAGGGCGATGTTCTTCCAGAAGGTTTTGCTACGATGTCGGTGCTAGGCTCAGACGAAACTGGTACTGGTGATTATTTCGGCCCAATAACAGTTGCAGCCGTATATGTCCCATCATCAAAAATTGCGCTTATAAACGAACTTGGTGTCAAAGACTCAAAAATGCTAACGGATGATTACATGCGTAAAATAGCACCTGATCTACGTGCAGCTTGCGTCCATAGTGTACTTGTACTACGCAATGAAAAATATAACGAATTACAAGCACGAGGTTACTCTCAAGGTAAGATGAAAGCTATGATGCACAATCGGGCACTTAAAAATGCACTGGCAAAAATGGCGCCAGAAAAACCAGAGCATATTTTGATAGATCAGTTTGCGGAACGCGGCGTTTATTACAATTACTTAAAAAATGAACGCGATATTGTTCGAGAGGATGTGCTATTTTCTACCAAGGCCGAGCAATTACATCTTTCCGTAGCAACCGCGTCGATATTAGCTCGTGCTTCATTTTTAAAAGAAATGGACCGACTGAGCGAGATTGCTGGAATAGAGTTGTTGAAGGGAGCTTCAGCGAAAGTAGATGCGTTAGCAGCACGCATTTGGCGGAAACAAGGTGAGGAATTTTTACGCTCCATTACGAAATGGCATTTTGCGAATACTGAGAAAGCTAAAAAGATGAAATAAAATTGGTCTATTAGACAAAAAAATTTCGCTATACTCCAGCAGATTACAAGTTATACACAACTTGTTCTCTATTGAAGTTAGCGAAATTCTTTATATCAAAAACTTATTATGACCAGATTTTTGTTTAGCTTAATATTTAAACTGTCTAATTGTTTGTTGTAGATTTTCAGACATTTTAGCAAGGGCTTCAGCCGATGCAGCGATTTCTTCCATAGAAGCAAGCTGTTCCTCTGTTGCGGCGGAAATATTTTGTGCACTTGCTGTATTTTCATTTGTTCGCTGAAGTACACTTTCAATACCCATTGCCACTTGATTGGAGTGTTCAGAAATAACTTTTGCTGTCTCTGAAATTTGTCCTATTTCATAGGTTACGCTTTGTACATTATCACTAATTTCTTTGAATGACTTTCCTGCCATATTTGTTACATCAATTCCCTTTAATACCTCAGCTGAACCAGCAGACATTGATTCAACCGCTAGTTTTGTATCGGCTTGAATATAATCAATGATATCTTTTATTTGCATTGTTGATTGTGCGGATTGCTCAGCAAGCTTTCGCACCTCATCAGCAACAACTGCAAAACCTTTTCCATGCTCACCTGCACGAGCAGCTTCAATTGCAGCATTTAAAGCTAAAAGATTTGTTTGATCAGCAATTTGCGTAATGGCCTCTACAATACGTCCGATTTCATTAGAACGTTCACTTAGTGTTTGTACTGTGTTTTCAAGTGCTTGGACAGTACTTTGAATCATTTTCATTTGGCCAATTGCTGTTTGAATAGTTTTGTCTCCTATCACAACAGCCTCCATTGCTTTATTCGACATCTCATTAACGGTATCGGACTTTACTGCAATTTGCTGAATGGATGAAGACATTTCAAGTACAGCGTTAGTGCTATCATTAATTGTTTCGGCTTGCAAATCAACCGTTTCAGCAAATGTTTGAATGGAATCAACAATTTGCGATGTAGCTCGTTTATTTTCTGATGTACTGGCTGTAAGTTCCTCCGATGATGCAGCTAACTGATTTGATTCCTCACCAATGTTACCAACTACACCACGTAAAGATAGAATCATTTTATTGAATATATCCGCCAATTTACCTATCTCATCATGTCTTTTAATTTCAATTAAATTACGTAAATCACCGTCTCCTACCTGCTCAGCTACTGTTGACAACTTTTGTAATGGGTGAATGATTGATCTTATAATGAAGGCACCAATGATTCCAAATATGATAAGAGCAATAAGAATGACTGTCATAGTGTTTGTTAAAATTGGTTTTGTGACAGTTGCTACATCTGCTAAATCCATAGTACCAACAATTTTCCAACCTGTTAGTTTATTGGTAGTAAAAAACACTTGATACTCTTTTCCATCTTCCTTAATGGTAAAACTACCATCTTCTTTTCCTTGCATCTTTTCTATATATGACTTTTTAAGCTCCGATCCTGCCTCTAACTCCGGATCAGCAATAATAAGATTATTGGCATTTACTAATGTAGCATAGCCATTATCACCTATTTCCACTGAATTCACTAGCTCGGAAATTCCGTCTAAATTTAGACCAATAGAAATAACTCCTGAACGATCCTGTAAACCAGCTGATACTGCTAATATTAATTCACCTGTAATCGTTGATTTATATGGATCAATCATAACGTTTTTGCCAGGTGATTCAATAGCCGTTAAGTACCATGGTCGCGTAAATGGATCATAATCAGTTGAGGATTCAGCTTGTGGTTCACGCATAAATTTGTGCCCCTCAATTGCCAAATTGACAACAGAGACATTGCTATGTAAAGCATTATATTTTTCTAATTCCTTTAAAGCATCTGCATCTTGCACATTCTTATTAAAAGAAGCAGCTAAATACTCCACATCACTTTGAATAGGTGATATCTCATTTGAAATTAGTGTATTTAATAAATCGACATTTTCGCGTGAGCTTTTACTTAATTCCTTATAATATTGATCAGAAGCCTTCAAATATGAAAACGTACCAATAGCAATGCTGGGGATTAAAAGTGTCAAAGTAAACGCCCATATTAATCGGGCTCGTACGGAAAAGCCTCTTCTTTTTCGATGATTTTTCATAATAACTACCACCCCATAGTAAATTTTTCTATCCAAAACTTACTATACACATAATATAGATAAAAATTTTATTTTTTGTTATTTCTAAATATTGATGAAAAACTTAAATTGAGAATTAGCTTAGAGTATCTTCTCTCCCGTGCCTTACTTTTCTCACACTTTCTGCAAAAACTACTTGTAGCAGTTGTATGAGGTTAACAAAACAAAAAGCTGCCTCACTACGAGACAGCTTACAAAATTATTATTAAATTAGCGTACTTCTGTACCTTCAATTGTTGCAATAGCTTTTAACACTTTGTTATGTGCTGCAACAACTTCTTCATCTGTTAAAGTACGTTCTGGATCGAAGTATGTTAGAGAGAATGCAACTGATTTTTTACCAGCCTCCATTTTTTCACCTTCATATACGTCGAATACACGAACGTCTTTCAATAATTTCACGTTTGCTGAGCGAATCGCAGCAATAACTTCTCCAGCTGTTGTTGTACGGTCCATGATAAGTGCAATATCACGAGACATTGCTGGGAAGCGAGGCACAGGTGTATAACCAAGAGGTGCTTCTTTTGCATTAGCATTTAATAATGTTACTAGATTCATTTCCATTACATATGTGTCTTTTACACCCCATGTTTTTTGCTCTGCTGGATGTAATCCACCGATAATGCCCACTTGTTCACCGTCTAAAAGAATGCTAGCAGTACGTCCTGGGTGTAATCCATCTACTTCAGCTTTCACAAATGAAATACGATCCTCTAAACCAAGCTTACCGATAACACCTTCTACAATACCTTTTAAGACGAAGAAATCTACTGCTTTTTTCTCCCCTTGCCAAGCATGGTCAAGCCATTTTCCTGTTACTACTGCCGCCACATGCTCTTCCTCATATGGTAGCCCCTCTTCTGATTGCCCAAGGAAAACTGAACCGATTTCATACAATGCCACATTGTCAGCTTTACGCGCAACATTATACGCAGCAGCTTCAATTAAATGTGGGATAAGACTTTGACGTAGTGTTGAACGGTCCTCACTCATCGGCATTAGTAAACGTGTTACTGGCTCAGCTTTCAATGCAAAGCGTTGTGACAATGCATCTGAAGTTAATGAGTAAGTGACAGCTTGGTAAAGGCCTGCTCCTTCCATGTAGTTACGAACTACACGACGATTTGCTTGATATGGAGTTAGACGCCCTACTTGGTTTGCTCCCTCTGGTAAAGTCATTGGGATTTCATCATAGCCGTATAAACGAGCAATTTCTTCTACAATATCTTCTTCAATTTTAATATCTTGACGACGTGTTGGTGCATCAACGATTAGCAAACCATTTGCTGCTTCTACGCCAAATTTAAGTCGCTCCAAAATAGTCAACATTTCTTCTAATGAAATTTTCATGCCTAAACGTTCATTAATAAAATCTGGAGAAACGACAACACGTGCTGGTGATTTATCTAGTTCATCCACGATGCATGTTCCCTCTAACACTTCACCGCCAGCTAATTCAGCTAGTAGTGCTGCAGCACGTTCTGCAGCAGGTAACACACGGTTAGGGTCAACACCCTTTTCAAAACGAGCAGAAGCATCTGAACGAAGTCCAAGATGACGTGATGTTTGACGTACAGTTAAACCGTCGAAGTAAGCAGATTCGATGACAACCGTTGTTGTAGAATCATTTACCTCAGAGTTTGCACCACCCATTACACCTGCGATAGCTACTGGCTCTTTACCATTTGTAATGACTAAATCTGTTGCTTTTAATGTACGCTCTTGGTCATCTAAAGTAGTAATTTTTTCGCCTTCTGTTGCTTTACGCACTACGATTTCACCTGTTGCAAGACTATCGTAGTCAAAGGCATGAAGCGGTTGACCGTATTCCATTAAAATGTAGTTCGTTACATCGACAACATTATTGTGTGGGCGTACGCCTGCTGCCATCAAACGATTTTGTAGCCACATTGGTGATTCCGCTATTTTTACGTTTTTCACAACTTTTGCTACATACATTGGGTTTGCTTGTAAATCTTCTACGCGAAGCTTAAACAAATCTTCAGCTTTTTCAGAAGATGTGCTGTAGGCGATTTCTGGATACTTCACTTCTTCAGAAAGAATTGCGCCAACTTCATACGCCACACCTAGCATTGACAGTGCGTCTGAGCGGTTTGGTGTTAAACCAAGCTCTAACACTGTGTCACGTAAACCTAAAATAGCAAGGGCATCCGAACCTACCTCAGCACCCTCTGGAAGCACATAAATACCTTCAGAATATGCTTTAGGAACAAGTTTCCCTTCGATTCCTAACTCTTGTAATGAACAAATCATACCGTTTGATTCATGTCCACGAAGTTTTGCTTTTTTTATTTTAATGCCGCCTGGTAAATGTGCACCTGGACGAGCGACAATAACTTTTTGACCAGCATCAACGTTTGGAGCACCACAAATAATTTGTTGTGGTTCAGCTTCACCAACATCCACTTGGCAAATATTTAATTTATCTGCTTCAGGATGTTTCTCTTTTGATACGATATAGCCGACAACAACTTTATCCATGCCGTTAGCACGGTCAATTACTGCATCTACTTCAATTCCAGAACGCGTAATTTTTTCAGCTAACTCTTCAGTCGCTAAATCTTGTGTATTTACATAATCTTTTAACCATTCTAATGATACTAACATCTTTTATCCCCCTTACGCCTCTGTTCGCTCGAATTGTGATAAGAAACGTGAGTCATTTGTATAGAAATGACGAATATCGTCGACACCATATTTCAACATTGCGATACGCTCAGCACCAATACCGAATGCAAAGCCTGACACTTTCTTCGGATCATAGCCAGACATTTCTAGTACTCTTGGATGTACCATACCAGCGCCTAAAATTTCAATCCAGCCTGTTCCTTTACAAATGTTACAGCCTGAACCACCACATTTGAAACATGAAATATCCATTTCAACAGATGGCTCTGTGAATGGGAAGAAGCTTGGACGAAGTCGAATTTCGCGGTCTGCACCGAACATTTTTTTCGCTAATGTATCAAGCGTACCTTTAAGGTCACTCATGCGAATATTTTCACCAATTACTAACCCTTCAATTTGCATGAATTGGTGCGAGTGTGTAGCATCATCGTTGTCTCGACGGAATACTTTCCCTGGGCAAATAATGCGAATTGATTCACCTTTTTTTGCCTCCATCGTGCGAGCTTGAACAGGTGATGTTTGTGTACGTAGTAATATTTCCTCGGAAATATAGAACGAATCTTGCATATCACGAGCAGGATGTCCCTTCGGTAAGTTCAGTGCCTCGAAGTTATAATAATCCTTTTCCACTTCTGGACCTTCTGCAATTTCATAGCCCATACCGATAAATAAATCTTCAATTTCTTCAATAACGCGTGTTAATGGATGACGATTGCCAACTTTAATTTCACGACCAGGTAAAGTGACATCAATCGACTCACTTGCTAATTTTTCAGCAATTGCCGCTTCCTCTAGCACAGCTACCTTTTCCTCTAATACAGCAGTTACATTTTCACGAACTGTATTGACTAAGGCACCCATTTTTGGGCGTTCCTCAGCTGATAATTTCCCCATCCCTTTTAATAAATCCGTGATAGGTCCTTTTTTCCCTAGATATGCTACTCGCACATCATTTAATTCCTTTAAATTTGCTGCCGCTTCAATTTTAGCAAGTGCTTCTTGCTCTAATTGCTTTAATTGCTCTTCCATGTAATAAACCCTCCTTGTTCAAATCCATGCCAGTTTTGTTGATGGCATAAAAAAACTCGCCCCTAAAAAAGGGACGAGGACATCTTCGCGGTACCACCCTAGTTATTGCAAGGCAAATTCCTAGCAATCACTTCATTGACATAACGACTAGATTAAAGCCGGCATACCTTTACAGCATTTCGCTGGTCCCGGTAGCTGCTCGCGGGATGAATTCAAAACTGCATTGGTACGGCGCTAGCTCTCAATCTCCGGCCTGCGCTCCCTGTCGTCCATTCACAATCTTTACTACTTCCCGGTCAAAGCATTTAAGTTTACATTTTAACTGTGATTATACAATACTATACCAATTCAAATCAAGAGCTATGTGCCTATTGCAGTAGATATTGATGGTTCTATCGGCAATTTTAGGCTCATCACCAAAACGTGTGGTTGATTTCCGTTCCGGCTGGGCGCTTTCCCGGGGGAGTCCGATGAGCCGCTTCGCTTCGCTGCAGGGTCTCGGACCAACATGATGTTGGTCAGGAAGGCGTTATCACAGGATGTGATGGTTTTAGCCTTTGTTCCTCTATCGCTGATCCCCAAGGAGTCGCCCAGCCTCCACTCCAATCAACTAATATACAGTGCAAATATTTAAATATATTATCTATAACTTTTTAGTGATGAGCTCAATTTTAATATATCCTTATTATTCCATCTTTGATTACTTTTATTCCCTACTTAACAAATCCATATAAAACGATTCCTGTTGCTACTGCTACGTTTAAAGATTCCGCTTGTCCCAAAATTGGAATAATAATATTTTGATCTGTCATCGAAAGTAATTGTGGATGAATACCACTACCTTCATTCCCCATCATTATCGCGAATGCACCAGTATGCTCAATATCATTATAGACAACTGCATCCTCATCTAAAGCAGTTCCAAATACTGGTACACCATTATCTTGTAGCTGCTCAATCCATTCCTCTAAATCACCACGAAGGACAGGAATGTGGAAATGCGAGCCTTGCGCAGAGCGAAGCGTTTTAGGATTATATAAATCCGCACAGCCCTTACCGAGTATGACTGCATCCAAACCAGCTGCATCCGCAGTACGAATCATCGTTCCAATATTTCCTGGATCTTGCACAGCATCAATTAGTAGCACCTTGCGCCATGAAGCCATTACATCTTCTTCTAACAAAGGTTGCTTACAAACTGCAAATACACCTTGAGATGTTTCCGTTTCAGCAAACTCTTTGGCAACAGCTGCTGTTACTTCAACTACGGCTACATTATCAATCGGCCAAAGCATTGGTAAATCTACACCTTCACGTACAATTAGCTGTAGCACCTGCTCGTTATTTTTTAATGCTTCCTCTACCAAGTGGAATCCCTCTACTAGGAATTCTCCAGATCTTTCACGCTCTTTACGTGTTGTCGCAAGCTTCTTCCAATATTTCACTAACGCATTTTGCGTAGATTCAATTCTTTTCATCGTACCTCGTACCGCCTTTTTCCTATATATTGTTCATTATTATACAGTAGAAAACGATAAATTACATAGTCATGCAAAAAACAGTTTAATTGTTATTTCTCCATTTACCAATCATTGGAAAATAATGCCCTCTGACGGAACGGAAATCAACTCCACGCTATTACGATGAGCCATACACGCTAAGATATTTTGCCATCATCTGTATTTTGGGATGACATTTTGTTAAAACGTATACCATGTGAAAAAGTTGATTGGAGTGGAGGCTGGGCGACTCCTTGGGGATTAGCGTCACAGATGAGACCCTGGAGCGCAGCGAAGCGGCTCATCGGACGCCCCCAGGAAAGCGCCCAGCCGGAACGGAAATCAACCCCACGCTATGGAAATGAGCAAAATTATTCCCTACTAGATAATGGGGGAATTCAGTGATATATGTTATAATTTTCAATATTTTAAGAATGCACAACGGGGATGAAAATAAATGAAAAAAAATGTACATGTAGTAGGTGCAATTATCGAAAATGATAAGCACGAAATTTTTTGTGCGTTAAGAAATCCTAATATGGTACTAGCAAATTATTGGGAATTCCCTGGTGGTAAAATCGAAGAGGGCGAATCGCCGGAACAAGCTTTAACTCGTGAAATATTAGAGGAGTTTAATTGCTCTATACAAGTTGAGGAAAAGGTTGAGGATACCATTTATGAATATGAAAAATTTATCGTACGCTTAGAAACATTTAAAGCGTCGATTACAAAGGGAGAGCCGGTCCTGCTAGAACATACTGAAATTAGATGGGTCCCTCGAAACGAACTTCTCAATCTTAATTTTGCTCCTGCTGATATTCCAGCGATCAATAAAATACTTGCAGAAAAATAGTCTATGGGCAGTTAATGTAGAAAAAAAGAGCAGATTCCCATCTTCAGTCTGCTCTTTCATTTTTCATTGACTCTCACTTAAAGCCATTTTCTATTTGGCGGAATACTTTGAGGAAAATGAAATACATTAAACGGATCGTATTTTCCCTTTACCTCTCTAAGCATTCTAAGGTTACGACCATAATAGGCAGTTGGCCAATCTTTTATAAAACGATCTGGGAAATTCACATAATCACCAGCAGTGTAAGGTGACAAAGTTCTTCTTAAATTCTCCACCCACTGAATATTTTTTTCTTCTTCTTTAGCTTTTTTCCATGAAGTATTATACTCCTGAGCAAGCAAAGCATTCCTATAATAATAAGCTGTTCGGTTTGACGCAATTTGGCTTACCGCACCTCTAAGAGACTGCTGCCAAATGGTCGTATCTCTATTTGGAGCGTTCGATAAAAATTCTTTCATTTGTACAATGGCAGCATGAGGGAATGGCCTTTCAATAAAGGATCCTGACCTTTTACGAAGGGCTGGTTTGTTGCCGCTCGGTAAGTCGAAAAATTCTACAGCTTTAATATACGGTACTTCCTTTATCCATATATTCGTTGGTGAACCTGTTTTCCTTAAAGGACGGAGTAGTTTCTTTAACTCAGATGCCGTACCTATAAACTCACCTTGAGCAACAATTTCGCCCACTTCCTTAGATTTCAGCTCAATCTGTGAGGTCAAGCGTTCATCTGTATACGGTGCCCATTTTTGCCATGCGTCAAAGGCTCGTTCAAAATCTTCCCATTCCCATGTAATGGAGAAAATCGATACGTTAGAAATAGGATGCAGTTTAAATGTAAGAGCTGTAACGATGCCAAAATTCCCACCGCCCCCGCCACAACTTGCCCAAAATAAATCACTATTTCTCTGCTTATCAGCTTGGATTACTTCAGCCCCTTCATGACCACTCGCAACAACTATTTCCAGTTCTAGTAGATTGTCACATGTTAGCCCAAATGGACGCGATAGCATGCCAATTCCGCCACCAAGTGTTAAACCAACAACCCCTACACTACCTTCAGTTCCTGCCGGGATTGTAAAACCATTTTCCCATAATACCCGATACACTTTTCTTATATTAGCGCCCGCTTCAATTGTCGCTGTCATATCTTGCCGATTAATTGTTATGTCATTCATATCACTAACATCTATAACAAGACCTTCATTTAATAATGAATAATTTTCATAGTTATGTCTTCCACTTCTGATTCGAAACGATTCATTATTTTCTCTCGCCCATCTTAATGCGTTGATAACATCTTTCGTACGTCGACAAAATACAATGATACCGGGAAATTTGGGATCATTTAAGTTATTATTTGTTCTTGCTTGCTCATAGTCCGGATCTTTAGGGGTAACAATTCTTCCTGTGAGCTTTACTTTCTTCAAAATACAGCTCCTCTCTCAAATGATGCAATACATATGTTTTATCCTATGCTTATCACTTGGAAAGAATATGAAAATCGGAATTTTTATCGCTTAAAAATGAAAGATAAATGCTCATTCTCTTTATTCATACATATGATGCTATATTGAAACCACTAAGGAGGTGTCCTAATGATTATTCATGTTGTGAGCGCTGGTGAAACACTTTGGCAAATTGCAAACAGCTATTCTGTACCTATAAATTCCATTATCCAATTAAACGCTTTATCTAATCCAGATCAATTAGTAATCGGGCAAGCACTTGTTATCCCTTCTCCCTACACAACTCATATAGTAAAAAGGGGTGACACCTTATGGTCGATTTCCCAACATTATGGGGTGGCTATGCAATCGATTATCACAGAAAATCATTTAACAAATCCAGATGTTTTAACACCTGGAACTAGACTAATTATTCCACCCACTACACATATTGTGCTGCCAGGGGAAACTCTATCGCAAATTGCTACACAATACGGAACGACTGTTCAAGCAATTGTTTTAGAAAATGGAATTTCAGATCCAAACATGATTTATGCTGGTGCGCATTTGATTATTCCGAGAGCAAAGCCTTCCATTGAAGTAAATGCTTATACGTATGAAGAGCCTAAAGAAGCCGTACAGTCGATTAACGCAATCGGTCATTTACTAACTTATTTTAGTCCCTTTGCTTATATGGTGAAGGAGGATGGAACATTACAGCCTATAAAGGATAAAGAAATGATCGATGCAGCTATTGCCAAAAACATTACACCTATGTTGACCCTTACGAATTTCTCTTCCACAGAGGCCGGTTCCAACTTATCACATGTTATTTTATCTAATGCAGATTTACGGGAAAAGGTTATTAACAATACTTTGCAAGTGATGCAGGAAAAGGGCTATAAAGTTCTAAACGTTGATTTTGAAAACGTTCTTCCAGCAGATCGAGAGAATTACAACACTTTCCTTCAATTAGCTGTTGATCGTCTTCACCCAAAAGGATTCCTAGTATCAACGGCACTTGCGCCAAAAACGAGCGCAACGCAGGCAGGAACATTATATGAAGCACATGATTATGAAGCACACGGAAGAATTGCAGACTTTGTCATTTTGATGACATATGAGTGGGGATACCGACTTGGTCCACCACAAGCCATTTCACCCATTAACGAAATGAGAAAAGTTGTGGAATATGCTTTATCAGTTATGCCTGCTAACAAAATATTTTTAGGCTTTGAAATTTATGCTCGCGATTGGCTTCTACCTCATGTTAAAGGTCAGGAGGCAGAAACATTCAGCTCTCAAGAAGCCCTTAACAGAGCAATAAAACATGGCGCAACCATTCAATACGATAGGACCGCACAGTCGCCGTTTTTCCGTTATGTTGATGAACAAGGTAAAAATCATGAGGTATGGTTTGAAGATGCTAGAAGTGCACAAGCTAAGTTTTACATGACGAAAGAATATAATCTTCGAGGTATTAGCTATTGGGCTTTAGGTTTCCCTTTCCCACAAAACTGGGCGTTATTAAATAATGATTTTTCTATCAAAAAGGTTTCCTTATAAATTAAGACTCATCGTGAGGGTGATTTCGGTTCCAAAGGATGTCCAATGAGCCACTTTGAGGGCGTTAAAAAACCTTGGAATTCAGGCCTTTTTAAGCTTATTATGCTCATTTAAGGCTGATCTATTAACACAAAAAGTACTACAATAAATTCTTACCTTTCCCTAGTTTTTCCCATGATAAAATAATCAATTCAAAGCCATATTAAGAAATATCAAATCGAAAGGAGAAACTGAACATGGGAAGAGACAATAAGCAAGGTAAAAGCGCCAACAAAGGGTCATTGCCTCAAACGCCAAAAAACCAAAAAATAGCGCCAGACAAAGTGAGTGAAAAAGCTAGTGAAGAGTTTTCTCAAGAGTTTATGAACATGATTAATTCAGTCACTAAAGAAGGCAAAACAAAAAAATAAGGGGGCCTTCAAGTGGATTATACACGTGCACAAGAAATTGTCGCCTCACCAAAAGAATATGAAGTAAGCTATAATGGTGTATCTATTTGGATTGACAAACTTCATGATGATGGTAAAACTGCAACTGTCCATTTACGTCGTTCTTTAGAGGAACGATCTGAAGTGGACATAGGAGAATTAAAAGAAGAGTACCTCGTACATTAAACTTTATCCTCAAATAAAAAACTGCTTACTTCCTGTGGCGAAGTAGGCAGTTTTCATGTTGTTGAAAACTATTACGGCAATGACATTAATGGGGTCATATTAAATAAAGTTTAGCTCTCGGCAAATCGAGGGGGTGGTTTCCGTTCTAGGCTACTCGCTTTGTCGCTGACGCTTCGCTTTCGCGCAGAGCAGAGCTTCCTGTGGGCGAGCGCCGAGCCGCTTCCCCATGGGAGTCGAGTAGCCTCCCACTCCAATCAACAACAACATAGAACTTTTATAAAATTAATGCATCCCAAAAGTGAAAAGTACTTTAATAACCCCAGAATATTGCCAATGCGAAGATCCATGAAATAACAGTAGACCATAAAAACAATTGTTTAGAATCACTAGCAAATTTTCTTAATAATAAACCTAACATCACTGAAATAGCTATTATTAACAGTAAACTTAGAAAAAATGGAGCATTCGGAAAAGACTCACTCATCGTAGAAAAAATCAATGTTTTTAATGATAAAAATAAAAAGGTTGTTAAAAATATACTATACCCTACTACCATTATTATTTTTTTCAATTTTTTTCACCTCTGATATTTAAATGACGTAATCCTCTTCATATTTAAACTCTGTTAAAATATCCCTTGCTCGATTGTTTAACTCTGTGAAGGTGTTGGAAATCTGTTCAGCAGAAATCGGTTTACTAAATAAATAGCCCTGAATATAATCACAACCACCGTTAATAAGGAAAGCAAGCTGCTCCACTTCTTCAATTCCTTCAGCAACAACCTTTAATCTCAAATGCTTCGCCATTGATAAAATCATGGAAACGAGCGCCTCATCATTTGGGTTATGCTGAATATTTCGAACGAACGCCCGATCAATTTTTAAACAATCGATTGGAAAATCTTTTAAATATGAAAGTGACGAATACCCTGTCCCAAAGTCATCAACAGCAATTTGGATACCAATTGCCTTTAACTCATGAAGTAGCTGAGTTATTTGATCAATGTTCATCGTCATACTTTCTGTAATTTCTAATTGTAAATATTTCGGTTCTAAATTTGTACGTTGTAAGATTTCTTGTACCATTTGCACTAAATCTTGCTGGAATAACTGTCCAATGGATAAATTCACAGCAACCTTCACCGGAGGCAAACCTTGCTCCTTCCATGTCTTCGCTTGACTGCACGCCATTTCTAAAATCCATTTTCCTAAAGGAATAATTAGACCAGATTCTTCTGCAATTGGGATAAACAACTCAGGTGAAACAAATCCACGGGTTGGATGACGCCAACGTACTAGCGCTTCTACCGATTCAATTTTACCCGTTTTTAAATTTACTTGAGGCTGAAAATCCAAGTAGAATTCTTCATTAGCTAATGCTTTATGGAGCTCTTGCTCAATCAATATACGATCAGCAATGCCATTTGACATATATGGCTTATAAAAAAGAACTCTTTGAGGTATTTGACCAGCTTCCCTCATCGCTAACTGGGCGTGCATTAAAAGCTCTTCCCCTGAGCAATCTTCTTCATGCAAGGCAATGCCAATATTAAGATTTCCGTTGAGCGGAAATAGTTGTACTTGTAATGGTTTTTTCATAGCACTCTTCAAGTTCAAGCAAAATTGTAGCAACTCTTCTCTTGTCTTCACCCGATTAATATAAATAATAAACTGTCCCTCACGAAGCTTTGTAGCAAAATAATGAGGCGGTAATATAGCTTGAATTCTCTCACCTACGAGCTTCATCATTGTATTAGAATAGCTTATACCTATAGATGAGCGAATAGCAGCAAGGCGGTCAATCTCAATAGCAATGATTGCTTTTTGATGACTATTATCGTGTAAATCCTCTTTTAATGTTTTCAATAATAAATGTTCATTTGGAAGCTTAGTAATATCATCATGATAAGCTTGAAAATGAAGCTCCTGTTGCGAATGCTCAAGATCTCGCTTTATTTTTAAAAGTTGCGTATATGGTTTTTCAACAGTTGTATAATAAATGGCTTTTAGGAAAAAGTAGAATGCGAAAAATTGATAAATTAATGCTGAAAAGCCCCAAATTGATTTCAAATCTTTGATGAACGCAAAGAAAATATCACTAATAATCAAATAAATTGCTGCGGTAATAAGCCACATAACTCGTTTAGGCAACTTTTTTTTATACTTACTTAAAATCACTATCGTTACACCTTGTAAGACAGCAGACATTAAATGAACAATAGCGCTTGCTTTCAGCAACAATTGTTCTTCAAGTAAAAAATATTTTGAAGAGAGATACACTAGAAAAAGGCTCAGTAGTACAAATAATAAGGAACTGCTATATGTATAATTACGATCATTCATCGTTAAGCGTTTTTTTGGCTTTAAAATAATAAAAAGAAAACCGATTGATAAGCATAAACGCATTATTAAATCCAACCATATTTCCAAATATAGTGTATCAGCCATTGGATATTGAGCGGTAACCAAGCTCACTAATTCAAACAAGGCGATGATAAAAAATAAATTACCTATGTATAATGTTTGGCTCGATAATAAGTGTGAAAAAACGAGCCAAGATTGAATAGCGATTGCCATTGTAAAAACAATAATTAGTATTTGTATAATCAAATTCAAACAAATGTAACTTTCTTCCTTAAAAGAACCAAATACCTGATTACTTAAACCTAATAGTGGCAACACTAGCAATAGTGGCAATACTACATACCAAATCTCTTTCTTTTCTATCTCTAATTGTTTCAACCAATTCTCCAACAGAAACCCTCCATACCAATATATATAAAATTAGATAGGTAATATGATCTACCTAAAGGAAATATAAAATTAAAAATTGTATTTTTCTTTGACTTCTTACAAATCATAGCATTTTTATTGGAATTTGTATGCAACTAAAAGTATGCCAATATTCAGTTTTGATATTAGCATACCTTTGATACTTATCGCACTATTCGTCTTTTGAATATAATAACTCGCGAAGCTTAATCATTATTCTTGTGCGTCTTTTTTTTACTGCGTCCACAGATAAACCTAGTTCTTTAGCTATTTCCAAGTAACTAAAACCTTCTACATAAAAAAGTAGTAGTATTTTTCTTTCTTCAAATTTTAAATGAGACATAATGCATTCTATAAGAACTGGACTGCTTTCACTCATTTTATGATCTCGAATATAATTTATCGTGTCATTATCCATAGGTGTATGAATATTTCCAAAACTCTTTTCCTTTGAAAGCTCTTTTAAAATTTCTCCTTTAACGGTTGTATAAATATAAGCAGAAAACAACCCTTTTGATTGATCCGCTTTACGCCAAGCCTCCCACACGGCTATGGATGCTATATGACGATAATACTCAAAATCTTTATAAATGCGGCACCTTAACAAAATCGACGTTATCAT
This sequence comes from Lysinibacillus sp. NPDC093216, assembly GCF_050280325.1. NCBI lineage: Bacteria > Bacillati > Bacillota > Bacilli > Caryophanales > Bacillaceae > Lysinibacillus > Lysinibacillus sp. NPDC093216. The sequence continues at coordinate 280,721 of NZ_JBNNVB010000004.1, forward strand.
CGGTTGGACTAATTCTAATACTTCCTCAAACGGTTGCTCAGGCGATAACTGTTTATTATGCTGTGTTGTCATCCTATTGTCCTGTCGACTGTGCACAGTCCATTATTCCTAGGTGCCTTCATCTTAATTACTATATAAGGAGGTGTCGAACCGCTCTTTTGTCAATATGATCAGAAAGTTTTTATAAGTCCTTTTTAATATTTATACATAAAAACAGTATGATTTTTAAAAAATCATATCTTTTAACTGTCATACTATACATATTTCTTAAAAGGTTGGACAAAATTACTACTAAGGAGGCGAAATAGATGAATTTTCAAATAAGAGATGCGATTACGACAAACGTACATGGTCAATCAGCGGCTGAATTTAAGGATATTGTCGAAGATGCAATTAACCGTGGTGAAGAGCATTTACTTCCAGGGCTTGGTGTGTTTTTTGAAAAATGGTGGCAGCAATCTAGTCCTACTGAGCAGGATGCATTTGTTCAAAAACTTGAAAAAGCCTTTGCTCACTAATTTTTTATAGACAGTTCATTCCATTTCCAATAAATGCATGATAAAGTTTAACTTATCAGAAAATTAGGAGGGATTGGAATGACTGTTGCTGTAGAATTAATAGTAAATCAACTAAAAAAAGTTTTATCTGAAGAACAGGTGTCAACAAACGAAACGGTGCGACAGCTACATGGAAGGGACGAATCTCATCATACAATGAGCTTACCAGATATCGTTGTCTTTCCTCGTTCCACGGCCGATGTCAGTGCCATCTTAAAAATTGCGCATGCGGAACGTGTACCAGTCGTACCTTTTGGTGTTGGCTCAAGCTTGGAAGGAAATGCAATTCCCATTGCAAATGGCATTTCTATCGATTTCTCTGAAATGAATGCTATTTTAGAAATTCGACCAGATGACCTGCTTGTGAAAGTACAACCGGGTGTAACACGTGCTCAATTGAATAAAGAATTAAAAAAACATGGACTTCAATTCACAGTTGACCCTGGTGCTGATGCTACACTTGGTGGAATGGCAGCAACTAATGCCAGCGGGACAACAGCAGTGCGGTATGGTGTTATGCGCGATCAAGTACGAAATTTAGAGGTTGTACTCGCAGACGGTTCAGTCATTCATACCGGGAGCTTAGCAGCAAAATCCTCTTCTGGGTATCACTTGAATGGCCTTTTCATTGGCTCTGAAGGTACGCTAGGTTGCTTTACAGAATTAACTTTACAAGTCTATGGTATACCCGAATTTGTAACGGCGGGACGTGTAGTTTTTACGACAGTTGGCGATGCTGTCAGTGCAGTAACCGCATTGTTGCAAGCGGGTATTTCAATTGGCCGTGTTGAACTGGTCGATGAAGCCTCTATCAAACAAGCAAATATTTATAATGAAACATCCTATGATGAAAAACCAACACTGTTTTTAGAATTTCACGGAAATGAAGCAGGTATGCATGCCGATATAGAATTTGCTAAAGAAATTTTCGAGGACTTCGGCTGTCTTTCTGTTGAATTTGAACAAGACAATGCGGCACGTAATAAGCTCTGGGAGGCGCGCCATTCATTGGCCTATGCATATATCCATGCCTATCCAGGAAAAAAGCTTATGTCGACTGATGTTTGTGTACCAATATCTATGCTTGCTGAATCCGTTTTATATGCTCGTGAACAACTTGAGGATGTTGGTCTTGCAGGAGGAATTGTAGGTCATGTTGGAGACGGTAACTTCCATGCCTTGTTAATGTTAGATCCAAATGATGCTGAGGAGCAGGCAAAAGCAGACTGCTTCAATGAACATATTGTGCACTTTGCTTTACTGCGTGGTGGCACTTGTACGGGTGAACACGGTGTTGGTATTGGGAAAATGAAATATCAGAGTACAGAGCACGGTACATCACTATTAGTGATGAAGAGCATAAAGGTAGCGCTTGATCCACATAACATTATGAATCCAGGGAAAATTTTCAACATGTAATGTAGATACTTAAAAATAAACACGATCTCACCCATGAACGGAGAGACCGTGTTTATTATTGTAGATTATCATAACGACTGTTACGCTCCGTACCAAGAGCACTTGGTATCATCGTTTCAACCAGATAATCGCCTTCTTCAAAGATAATTTTTTTCAATTCAAGATTAAAAAATTCCTTCATCTTTGCTTCTGTCATCACTTCCTGTACGTTACCGTAAATGACCCCTTTTTCTTTTGCTGTCATTAAGACTCGATCTGCTAGATAAAATGCATGATTGGGATAATGGGTATTTATGATGCACGATATACCCCGTTCCTTTGATAAACGCTTAATAGTTTGTAAAATAACTATTTGTTTTTGAATATCCAAATGCGACTCTGGTTCATCTAAAATCAAAACTTCTGGCTCAGAAACAAGAGTTCTTGCAATTAAAGCTAACTGCAACTCACCACCGCTAATTTCATTGCATGATTTTTTAGCAAGATGTAAAATATCAATCGTCTTCAGTGCTTGATGAGCGGCTTCCAAATCCTTCGCAGATGGCTGAGCTAGCGTGCTAATATACGGAGCCCTTCCCATTAGGACAAGCTCTTCTACTGAAAATCCAAATACCATTTTATGCGCTTGTGGTACATAACCAACACGTTTCCATAGTTCTTTACGATTTAATGTTGCAAGAGGTTTGTCGTCGATTAAAGTCTTTCCTTTTTTCCATTCAAGCAACCCTGTTATACATTTTAACATCGTCGTTTTCCCTGCTCCGTTCGGACCTAGAATCGCCATTATTTCACCAGGCTCCAATGAGAAATTGATGTCTTGTGCATATAAATCAGGTAATTTTTTTCTTCTTCTTTCATAATGATAATTACCGTTTACAACTTCAATTTTCATGCCCAGCCACCTCCTGAACGGCGTAATAAATAAGCAAAGAAAGGCGCTCCAATAATTGCTGTTAAAATAGATAAAGGTATTTCCGTTGCTGTTAATGAACGAGCTAAATCATCAATTATTAATAGATAAACACTACCAATAGCCACAGATACCGGTAATACTAATTGATTATTATTTCCGACAAGCATACGTGCAACATGTGGAATAATTAAACCAACCCAGCCAACAATACCAGCAACAGCTACGGATGCAGCTGTAATTAAAGTTGCACCGAAAATGACTAACCATTTTAAACGTGCAACTGGAATTCCCATTGACTTTGCTTCATCCTCAGGCAATGTTAAAATATTTAATCTCCAACGTAGTAAATACAGTAATATGATTCCAATTAAAATTAGCGGACCACCAATAAATAAATCCTTGTAGGTTGCCGTGCTAAGACTCCCCATTAACCAGTAAGTAATTGCCGGTAATTTTTCCTCCGGATCGGCCACAAATTTTGTTAACGAAATTAATGCATTAAAAAGTGCGGATGTCACAACACCAGCTAACACAAACATAAAAATAGGGGCATTCTTTTTTGCACCAGCAATTAAATACGTAAAACCAATCGCTCCTAATCCAAAGATAAGTGCCAATATTTGCGCATACATATTTTGACCAAATAATAATATCCCTAGTGAAGCTCCGAATCCCGCACCTGCAGAAACCCCTAAAATATCAGGGGATACTAATGGGTTTCCAAACATCCCTTGGAATCCCGCACCTGCAATAGATAACCCCCCACCAATTAGTAAAGCTAGTAAAATTCTTGGCAAACGAATATTCAGAACTACAGTTTCTTCCATCTGCGTCCATGTCTGCTCGACAGTAATTACTTTAGAAGCCAGTATTTTAATGATCTGCTCTAAACCTACTTCAAATCGACCAATCCCAAGAGAAACGATTGCTACCAAAATCGGTAGCAACCATAAAAGCGCAATTTTCCATTTCTTCATAATTACAATCACCCTTAATATTTTGCTGCATCTGAAGAAGGATTTAAGATAGAATGGATTTCATCATCCGAAATATCAAATTCGTAGAAGTCCTTGTAATACGCTTTAATCTCATCTTCTATTTTATAATCAAATAATGTTGGATGATTTTTTTGTGCCATCCATTTTAGCATTAATGGCGCATCGCCACTTGGTGGGAACCAGCGATAAATACCTAATGGAATTTTATAAACTTTACCCTCTTGAACAGCCTTCACCTGACTCCAATCCTGCCCACTCACCTTATTTTCAAGTAAGTCCTCTGGCTGCGTTTCAGTAAAATTGGTGATATAAATGATATCTGGATTCCAAGCATAGATTTGCTCCATATTTACTTCTTTTCTTCCGTCCACATCATTTTCAGCTACATCTATAGCTCCAGTTGCATTAAGCCATTGGTTACCAAAGAAATTTCTACCACCGACAGTAATTGATTTATCATTATGCATATGTAAAATCATTGCTCGTGGCTTGTCCTGTGTGGCAACATCTTTCAATTTAGCATTTAGTTCTGACTGTACTTTTTCCCCTTCATCTAAGAAGCGGTCAGCACGATCAGTTGTTCCTGTTATTTGACTCGTTAAAGTCAACCAACTATTGAAAGTTGCTAGAGGTTCAGCAGCTGCTGCATCAATAGCTTTTACAGCAACAACAGGAATTCCTGCTTCAGAGATTTTGTTAATTGAATTCTCATCTGTTGCAATTTCTACGTAGAGCTGAGGATTTATTTTCATTAATTCTTCTACATTTACTTCTCCGTTTTGTACAAAGGATGTTTCTGCTTTTAAAACATCTGGTGAGATTTTTGCTAAAATTGAATTTTTCGCGGCATTATACGAATTCGGGTGCATGCCAACAATTTCTTTCGTTGAGTTTGTCGCGACATACCATGTGGAGAAATAAGGTAAAATCCCCCCTGTCACGACACGCTCAATTGTGCTTGGTACTGTTACTTCACGCCCAAGCTGATCCGTCACAATTTTTCCCTCTGCTGTAGTCTGAACCTCCGATTTTGAAGTTTCAGCAGATTGATTAGATGCTGATCCTCCATCTTGATTGCCACAAGCTGCAAGCATTGCGGTTAATGCTAGCGTTGCTAAATAACCATATTTTTTCATTTATTTTCTTCCTCTCTTAACCATTTTGCTATTCCATGTAAAAAGGGCTTCGACTGATCGATAAAACCAAGCCCAATATGAAACATTGGATCAAACGTTATGACAACTAATTCTCCGTTCCTTTCTATTCCGATTCAATTGATAATGATTATCATTTGCATCTAAATACATATTACAGTATAATGATAATGATTATCATTGTCAAACTAGTTTTATGTACTCCCTTTTGTTTCCAAGATATTAGTGGAATAATATCGCCGTTGAACATTACTCAAAGAGCATAAAATATTTTTTCGATATAATTTAGTACTTTACTTTTATTTTTGGAGGAATCAATATGAGTGTCCCAATTTCGATACTAAAACTAGACCCTGGACATGCTTTCGGTGTGAATGGTCGTATGCAAAAAGATACAGGTAATGAAGCAAAATTAATTGATCAATATGATTTTGCATACGCAAATCTAGAAGAAGTGGATGTTATTCTAATACCAAATTTTATTGATCAAGAATTTTTGTACAGTCAACGTGAGAAGATTGCTGCCTTTTTGGAAGAAAAGAAAATCGTAGTGTATTGTGGCCATCTATTTCGCGAATGGCTACCAGGTTGCGGTCCATTCATGCCACAGCTTATTCGTAATTATAAAGACTATGAGGTTTTTCCAACTGCAGATTCAGCTATTTTTCAGGATGTAACTACTGAAGATATGACATTTAAAAAAGGTGTTGCTGGCTTTTTTGCACGTGGTTTTCATCACGCACCAGACGATGCAGAATTATTACTTACTTTTTCAAACGGTAGAGCCGTTACATATGTAGACCGCACTACAACAAAAGGTACTATTTTAGTCCATGCAGGACGGGATTTACTAGGCTATGCTAATGAAAATAAATCAACTGACCGTATTCGCCCACAATTTTTAACATGGCTCGAAGCAGAGGTACAATCATTAAAGGAGGGCACAGAACAATGAGAAGAATCGGTGTTATATATAGTGGTAATGAGTCACATTATCGTACATTTCATGAACCAAAATTCAATCAATATATTAAAAAATTAATTTATCACCCTGATTTCCTAGAAACGGACATCGACGACTTAAATGTGCTTATTGTTCCCTCTCAATTAAACAACAAACTTTTACTCGCTAGCGTTTCAAAAATACATTCGTTTGCTGAAAAAGGTGGAATTGTAGTTGCATTTGGACCACAGCCATGGAATTGGCTACCTGCACAACAGTGGGAAGAGCGACTAACAAATTTTTGGTGGTGGCTTGAAAAAGATGCTTCAAGTGGTCTAGTATTACAAAAATCAGAACACCCTCTGTTTAACGGATATTTAACACTTGCTGACTGCACATGGCATCAACATGGAGTTTTTTGGCCTCCTGAGAATGCAGATATTTTAGTAACAACGGAAGATGGTGGTGCAGTTTTGTATATTGATACTGACTCTACCGCCGGAACTTGGATCATTACGACATTAGATCCTGATTTCCATTTCGGCTCTTACTTTATGCCAGCAACTGAGCGATTCCTTGAAGGTTTTTTCCCATACTTAGCCTTCGGAAAAATTTCATAAGCTCTGATTTAAAGACAAATGCCATAGAAAAAGGGGCGGAAAAACCCTTTTCCTATGGCATTAAAAATTTAACGGGAAATTATGCTTAATAGACCCCATACTATTCTTTATTTAAAAATCATAGCGGAAGCTTTTTACTAGCTTATCTCCTTTATAAAATTCCTTTGATTCATCTCTTACAAAGCCTAGAGATAAGTAAAGATTAATAGCAGCCTGCATAATATCACCTGAGTGCAAATATAATGCTTGATCCTGACGATTGCGTGCAAAGGCGAAGCTTTCGTGCAATAATTTTTTAGCAACACCTAGCCCTCTTCCTTTAGGATGCACGCCAAGCAAGCGCACAATGGTAGACTGTATGTTAAGCTCTGGCAAACCGTATGCTTTTTCAGCATCAGTAAATAATTGCAGTCCTCCTAAAATTTCATCGCCACGCTTTGCCACTAAAATTGTTTCTGCATTAGGATTACCAACAGATGCCCGAATATCACTTAAGTATGAAGCCCAGTTCTCTGGGTTTTCATATTCTTTTTCATATTGTGCATAACTTTCTACTAGGACTTCTAAATACCTTGCATAGTCTTCCTCTTTCAAATGTTCAATCACTATTTCAGCTACTGTCATCGTTCTATCCCCTTTCTATATAAACAACTCTATTTAAATGCCGCCCCTACTATAGGCAGTTACTCTTTTTTCGATACGATGTGCCAGCCATTCAACGATAGCTGAAACACCCCAATAAATTAGCCCGACAGCGATAAATGCCTCCAAAAACTTTAAATTAATAGAAGCAACGATATTCGCAACTCCTGTTAACTCTTTAACGGATAGGAAAAAAGCTAGTGACGTAGCATGTAAGAAACCGATAAAGACATTTGTGAAGTTAGGAATGGATTTACTAAATGCTTGCGGTAAAATATAGCGTCGCATCGCCTGTGAAAATGTTAAACCGACTGCATAAGCTGCCTCTAGCTGTCCCTTAGGCACACTTAAAATACCGGACCGAATTATTTCGGAGGCATATGCTCCTGCACTTAGCGTCAAAGCCAAAATAACAAAAAATAAAATAGGGATAGAGCTTGATTGATACTCTATCTTGAAAGCTTTTGCAATGACATCAACAACAATTGGTATGCCAAAATAAATAAGCATAATATGCATAATGATTGGTGTTCCTCTAAAAAAAGATACGTAAAAATTCAGCAATGGTGCGAGAATTTTTGTTTGTTGTATCCGCACAAAAGCAACAATTATGCCGATTAATATGCCCAATAAGACAGGCGTAACTGCCATGAACAAAGTTAACGGCAATACTTTACTAATTTCTATTAAAGCTTCAAAAATAAAAGCAAAATCTATCGTCATAGCATATCCCCCTAGCTAGATGTAGCTTCCTTTGGCATATATCGATTAAGATATCGTTCATTGCGTTTTAAACCCTTTTCTACCAGCATAACAATGACATAATAAACGATGGACAACGCCAAATAAATCTCCAGCGCCCTTGTCGTTGAAGCGATAAGAGTTTCTCCACGTCCCACCATATCCATGACACCAATTGAAAATGCTAAAGAGGTATCCTTTAATGAACTAATCATCGTATTTGTCATATTTGGAAAGGCGACACGAATCGCCTGAGGGAGAACAATACGTAGAAAGGACTGTATTCCATTTAATCCAACTGAATAAGCTGCCTCCATTTGTCCACGATCAACCGTTAAAATAGCTGCTCTAAAAATCTCAGCAAACGATGCAGCATTGCTCAACGTATAAGTAATAATTACAAAATACATAGCATCCATTCTTGTTACATCAATATGCACAAGCTTTAATAACGCTGGTATACCATAAAACACTAAAAACAATTGCACTAAAATCGGCGTACCTCGAATAAACGAAATATAAATCGTTATGATTTGCTTCAAAACTGGTATGTGTAGCAGCTTTGGTATAGCAATCACTATACCAAGCAGCATACCAAAAAAGATTGCGAACACTAAAATTTCGAGTGTTACTGGTAAATACTGAAGCAATATTGGAAGTACTTTTGCGATTAGCGTGAAGTCAAAGTCATTAGCCATACTTCCTTCTCCCTCTCCTATTTCGTTTAGAAATCTACCGTATAATCGCCACCAAGCCATTTCTTACTTAGCTTACTAATGACGCCTTCTGCCCTTAATTCTCGAATAGCATCATCAAGTCGCTCCTGTAAGACAACCTCGTCTTTATTTAATAAGAAGTAAACTTTTGAATTTAATAAAGCATCTCCTACAACCTTCTCCTGTGCTTTATTGCTTTCGTTATAGTACTTCACTGCAAATGGTGTTGTAATGATTGCCTCGATTCGCCCTGTCGCAAGTTGATTGTGAACATCAACTGAGCCGGACGAATAGATAATATTAGCGCCTAAATTGTGTTCCTTATTGTATTTCTCAAGAAAGACAGCAGAGTTACTAGTTGGTGAAACACTAACGTTTTTCCCTTTCAAATCATCAATGGATTGAATAGAATTGTTTTTTGCATTGACCGTTACTTTTAATGGAAATACATTATAAGGCTCCTTATTAAAGAGGAATTTCTCCTCTCGTTCACTATTGACTTCCATTTGATGGGCAACAAAATCAATCTTCCTTGTCTCTAAACTTAGTAATAAATTTGAAAATTCCATTGTTTTAAATTCAAACTCATATTCTGGTAGCTTCTCATCGATAGCGCGAACAAGCTCCACATCATAACCGGTTAAATTCCCCTTGTCATCAATGAAGCAGATATTTGGAAATTGAGTACCGGTACCGACAACAATTTTTTGAACTCCCTTTCCACCTAGTGCTGCATTATTCTCACTAGCATCCCCTTCGGACTTTTCAGAACTACAAGCTGTTAAAAGTATAGCTAACAGCAATAGTAAATAACATGATAATTTTTTCATAGAAATTCCCTCTCTTCTTATGCGTGCGACGGTATATCAACGGCAAGTGCTGTTTTTAAATGCTCCAGTCCAATTTCTGTTACTGCTTTAAAGATGCCATTTGATCCAATTTCGACAACCGGAACATAACGGACACCATATTTTGTTTCAAGGATGTCACGGAATGCGTCATTATGTGTCACATCCACTGTTTTGTAAGAAATGCCTTGTTGTTGCAAGTATGTTTTCACTTCATCACAATAACTACAGCCTTGCTTTGACCAAACTATTACATCTATATTTTTTGCCATGTTTATTTCCTCCTTAGCTAACCGCTTCTTTTTGCTGGAAGTGTAAATTTAAATTTATTGGACTTAATAGCTCAAATGATCGTTCTCGTTCAAATTCCTTTAACACAGGCGTATGCAAAATAAATTCATCAATTTGATAGCGCATATGGTAGTCATCTAATATCGTTTTAATATCATCCGGAGTCCCATATAAAATATCTGCATCATATTGCTTCACCACATATGACTCTCCAGATTCCTGACCAAATTTCTCTGCTAGCTCTACCGATTGTAATGTTAGGCTTCTGCCACTCGCTAAATGCACCTTCGTAATTTTTTGATCACCAATAAGCTCTTTTGCCTCCTCTTTTGTAGGGGCTGCAAGGGCTGCGATGGAGACGGCAAAATGACCGTTTGGATGATGCTTGCGATAAGCTGTAGCTGCTTGTGCTAATACATCATTATCACTATTAATAAATCGCGCAAAGACGAACGCAATGCCTAGTGTGCCTGCAAGAGCGGCACTTTGTGGACTTGCCCCAAGTAAAAATAACGCTGGCTTTATCTTTGGAATCGGCGTTGCCTGTACTCCATATAACTCGTGCTCTGCTGGTATTGTTTGCTTAATTAATTGCTGTAAAAATGTTAATCTTTCCTCAAAATCTTCGCCTTGATTGAGCGTGCCATATTGCAACGCCTTCGTAGAAAGAGGTAAACCGCCCGGTGCTTTTCCTATGCCTAAATCAACTCGTCCTGGTTCCAACGATGCGAGAACGTGGAAATTTTCTGCTACCTTGTAAGGGCTGTAATGTTGTAGCATCACTCCACCCGATCCAATATTGATAGATTTAGTTTTAGCAAGTAGATAAGATACTAATACTTCTGGAGATGACCCCGCTAATGTATCTGTATTATGGTGCTCTGACACCCAAAAACGTGAGTAGCCCAATTGCTCTGCTTTTTGTGCTAGAGCCACTGTTTTTTGTAAGGTCTTCTCATTCGTTGCGTCCTCAATAATAGGACTTTGATCTAATATACCTAATGAATAGCTCATACATTGCCTCCTTAAATACATTTATTCATATACATTTACTAGGTTTTCAGACAGACTGTTTGACATAACGGCTTTCTTTAAATGGTAAACCTAAGTTACCACGTAATGTGTCAGCCTCATATTCTTCACGGTATAACCCTCTTGCTTGTAAAATCGGCACAACCTTGTCTACAAAATCATCCAGTGCTCCAGGTACAGTAACGCCTATAATAAAGCCATCAGCCGCCTCTTGCTCAAACCATTCCTGCACGAGGTCAGCAACATGCTCTGCTGTACCAAAGAATGCTGTTTTTGGGGTTGCCTCACGTAACGCTACTTGTCGCAATGTTAGCCCTTCTTGTTTGGCATATTTTTTAATATAATCAGTCGTACTTCTAAAGCTGTTTGCTCCAATATCACCAAGCTCTGGGAACGGTGCATCTACATCATATTGTGAAAAATCATGATGATCGAAATATCGACCAAGATAAGCAAGTGCGCGCTCTATCGAAACAAGCTCAACGATTTCCTGATACTTCGCTTCCGCTTCCTCGAGCGTATCGCCAATAATCGGAGAGATTCCTGGAAAAATTTTAACTTCATCTGGATTGCGTCCAAATGTCGCAACCTCAGTCTTCACCCTTTTATAAAATTTCTGTGACTCTTCTAACGATGCACCATGTGTAAAAATTGCATCTGCATCCTTTGCCGCTAATCGAATACCTGGATCTGAAGAACCTGCTTGGAAAATAACAGGCTGCCCCTGCTTAGAACGTGCAATATTTAGCGGACCTTGTACTGAAAAATAATTGCCCTTATGATTTAGTGTGTGCAGCTTATCAGGATCGAAAAATACATCATTTTCTACATCGGCAATGAAAGCATCATCTTCCCATGAATCCCACAAGCCCTTTGCCACTTCTAAATATTCTTCAGCAATTTGATAGCGCTCTGCGTGGCTAGGATGCTGTTCAATTGTTTTATTATAGTTCAAGGCAGTGCTTTCTAATGGTGTCGTGACGACATTCCATCCTGCACGGCCCCCGCTAATATGATCTAAAGAGGCAAATTGGCGTGCAACTGTAAATGGTTCGCTATAAGAGGTTGATACAGTACCTACTAACCCGATGTTTTTAGTTGCTACTGCTAGCGCCGAAAGAATTGTAATTGGCTCAAAACGATTTAAAAAATGAGGAATAGATTTTTCATTGATGAATAAACCATCTGCAATAAAAGCAACATCAAATTTCCCCTGCTCAGCCTTTTGTGCTTGCTGAATATAAAAAGGCAAACTTACACTTTGATTGCTAGCCACCTTAGGATGACGCCAACCTGAAATATTGCCACCTACACCATGAATAATAGCCCCGAATCGAATTTTGTCCTGTCTCACCATATTTGTTCCTCCTCAAATCTTATTTTTACTAAACATAGTGGTTAAGTATGTTTTATGATTAAAAAAATATTTTATTTATGGTTGCGCATAGATAAAATAGGATTGAGGAAGATAATACAGTTCATTTATACAATTTGCAATAGGCTACATAATAGAAAAAAATTTACTGTCTTATAAAATATTTTATCAATTCGAATTTTCTTGAATACTTTCATATTGTATAGCAGTTTCTTGTAATGTTTTCCAAAAGGCTGGCGCCAGCGTCGCTTTATTTTTATACGTTAAAAAAATGTGTTGATTCATATCAAGTAAATGCTTCACATCAATCTCAACAAATTCCCCACTTTCAAGCTCCTTTTTTACACAGAGATGTGGTAAGAAGCTCATATATTCTCTCGTACGAATAAATTCTTTTGCTACCTCTAAATGATCCGTTCGCACTTCAATATTTGCAGATACGCCCTCTACCTCAAACATTTTATGCACATAATTCCAATCAAAAGCCCCACATTCAAAAAACACCATCTTCTGCTGTGCCAGATCCTTTGCTTTCATTAGATTTTGTTGTATAAATGGGTGCTCACGATGCATCACAAGTTTAACAGCATTACTTAATAATAGCTCGTTGCAAATTCCTTCCTTATGCACGTATTGAACAAGACCAAGATGGATTTGATGACTTTGCAATTTCTCTAAAATCACTGCTGTTGAACCTGTGATAATCTGAAAGCGCAAATGAGGAAACTTCTTCTTCCATTTAGGCAATGCGTAAGCTAAAAAATATTGTGCTGTGACTCCATTTGTACCAATGCACACCTCATCAGACTCCTTCGTTTCCTCTAATTGTTTCTTTCCTTGTTCGAAGGTTTGCACAATCTGTGTCGCAAACGGTACAAAATCCTTGCCTTTATCCGATAATATTACACTTCGTCCATCACGATGAAATAACTCTACATTCAACTCTCGCTCCAATGATTTAATACGTGCCGTCACAGTTGGTTGAGATAAAAACAATGCATTTGCTGCCTTATGAATACTTTTATAATGCACTACATATAAAAACGCTTCGATATGGTCAATGTTCATCTGAAGCCCTCCACAAATTACTTATTTATCCTATTATATAGATAATTGTTTTAATTCTCTATAAAAGATTGGAAAACTAGGTATTATATTTTCAAAAAAAAAAAAGCAACCTAGCGCCTCCCAGGTTACTTTATTATGTAGCGATGTGGTCATCCATCTTGATAACATACATCACGTCGTGGCTTACATCCCTCTGTCTGCAACCACTGTTATATTATTCATATTGGCACCCTCTGTTGCCAATTTGAACTCTCTCTATATAGTATTTCTCAACTGAGAAGCACAATACTTCAAAACATTTGTAGCTGACGCTTTGCTTTCGCTACAGAAAACACTTTTGCTGAAAGAAGTTAAGCTAGAATTGAGGCTAGCACCGCTTTTTGTGCATGAAGTCTATTTTCTGCTTGCTCAAAGATGTAGGAATTTGGACCATCAATAACAGATGATGCTACTTCTTCTTCACGATGAGCTGGTAAACAATGCAGGAACATATAATTCGGTTTTGCATATGCGACAAGTTCATCATTAATTTGATAACCTGCAAAATCTTCTAGGCGTTTTGCAGTTTCTTCTTCTTGCCCCATCGACGTCCATACATCTGCATACACTACATCCGCGTTTATAACCGCATCTATAGGATCGTTTGTAATAATAATTGTACTACCATTTGCTGCTGCGATAGCCTGTGCTTTTGCGATCACCTCTGCATCACATTCATAGCCAACTGGTGTTGCCACCGCCACATTCATTCCTACATGAGCAGAAGCGACTACTAATGAGTTCGCCACGTTGTTGCCATCTCCAACATATGCAATTTTTAATCCTTTTAGATGACCTTTATTTTCAGCGATTGTTTCTAAATCCGCTAAAGCTTGACATGGGTGATAAATATCCGTTAGTCCATTGATAACCGGTATAGATGCATGCTCTGCAAGCTCCTTCACCATTGCATGAGAGTTCGCGCGAATCATAATACCATCTAAATAACCTGATAACACATGTGCTGTATCATAAATCGATTCACCACGACCAATCTGTAAATCACGCGCATGCATAAACATACCTTTTCCACCTAATTGGTTCATACCTACTTCAAACGAAATACGAGTACGAGTTGAATGTTTCTCAAAAATCATGCCGAGTGTCTTACCTTCTAGTAGCTTCGGACATTTCCCTTCTTTAGTAATCATTTTCAACTGTGTTGCTAATTCAACTAACTGTTGAACCTCTTCACTTGTGTAGTCTAGCAAGGTTAATAAGTCCTTACCTTTTAAACTAGACACTAACTTTAACTGTACTTCCTCGAGTAATTTCATAGCCTTCGCTCCTTGTTTAGTTGCTGTTGGGCTTAGTATAACAAATGCATAAATATAAAATCAACTGAATTTTTATGTTTATTTTAAAAAGTTAGAATTTTATCTTTAAATATGACGAAAATACGAATTATCTAATATTTATGCATATTTTCAATAATTCAACTCAAATCGCACATTTAAGAGAATTGCATTATTGGTAATAATTAATATATATTAGTTATTTAGATGACCAAATACACAGATAAGAACTTGTTGCATCTTGTGAAAGCAATGAATCAAGTTGGATCGAAACGAATTTAACTTCTAAACAAGCAATATTTTCAAATCTTCTCAGACGAACAGCCGAATTAGCAAAGTTAATTGGGACATCCACGGGCGCTGTTGGCCAATTAGTAAATTAGAACAATGCATAAAAAGGATCGTAAAGAGGTTATTATAGAGCTAGATGAACGAGGACATCTTATTTAAGCAGGAGGAAATTGAGCTTGTCATTATACAAAGCTCAATAGAGAGGACTTGTTACAATTAAAATACATACTTTTGAAATTACATTCTATTATTTCAGAGGAGCAGGAAAAAAATAAGCGTTCTTAATGGAGGTATTATTGTGGATTTACACGATTTAAAAAAGGACATATTTAAAATTGCTTTTCCCTATATAAAAACCCGTCCAAATGTTGCTTTATCCATCGGTATCATTTCTCAAGACGAAGAAGCTACTTTTACTTTCGGTGGATCGAATTTTATGCTGGAAGAAAAGCCTTATATATATGAAGTTGGGTCGATTTCTAAAGTTTTTACTACATCCATATTAGGGGAAATGATTCAGGAGGGAAAAGTACATGTAGAAGATTCTATTGGCAAATACTTTTCTGAAATTCCCGACAATCACCCTGTCACACTCAAACGTTTAGCAAACCATACTTCTGGACTACCGGGATTAGGTGTGCTGAAGAACATTTCCAATCTTTTTGACACGCAAACGCCTCGTGATCCTTTTTGCCAATACTCACTAAACGAGACTATACATTATTTTAAAACGCATACAAACGAGCCTAAAGTTAAATTTAGATATTCTAATGTAGGGATGGGGCTTTTAGGATATATTTTAGCCAATACACTCCACACTGATTATGAAACAGCTATCAAACAAAGATTAACAGACCCTTTAAATATGCGAAATACATTTATCTCTATCCCTTCTGATCAAGCTGAGACAGTATTGCAAGGATACACGATTCTTGGACATAAAAAGCCTCCGCTCCAAATGAATGACTTTATGGCGGCAGGGGCAGTCCGTTCAACTGTCAATGATCTTTTGAAATTTATGAAAGTACATTTAAGTGATGAAAATTTAGGTTATTCATTATCACATCAAGCTACTGAAACCTTTTCGGAACATATGGGTATTGGTCTAGGATGGCTTCTTGAGGACAATATCATTTGGCATAACGGTTCGACGAAAGCTTTCTCTTGTTATCTAGGATTTGATAAAACACAACAAACAGGCGTCGTTGTTTTATCTAATTACCGCTCTCCTATATTGGCGACAAACCCTGGGCAAATCGGTAAAGAGATATTACAGCTTTTACAAAATAAATAGATTTTATTTTTATCGAGGGATAATGTGAATTTACCGCTAAAAGTTTTGGACTTATCACCCAACTTTTTAAATTTATCGACATAAAGCCCTCAAACATTTAGTTTGAGGGCTATTTTTATAATCATTGTATAGAAATTTTTCTGCATAGAGCTGTGTTTTTTTGTTGGATAGACTTCTAAGGCATTTTAGGGGTTTCTCTGTAGCAATCATTCTTTCTAGTTATCCATACACATTTCAATATTTGCAAATATGTTACACTTTATCAAACACTGATATTCAGTTATTTAACTAACAAAACAAGTTATTTTTTAAAATTATTTTATTATTGAAGAGGCGAGATGAAGCTTGTTTTTTGTTCAAATGTCAGGTTTTCCTGGTTCCGGCAAGTCTACTCTTTCACGTGAAATTGCTAAAAGAACAGGGAGTATTATCATTGACCACGATATTGTAAAATCGGCTCTATTAAATTCTATTGATGAAGGTTCAATCGATGGAAAGCTCGCAGGTAAGAATTCATATAATGTTGATTGGTGCTTAGTTGACTTTCATTTATCACAAGGACAAAATGTAATACTTGATAGTCCATGTCTATATGAGGAATTGGTTGATAAAGGAACAAAACTGTCAGTTAAATATAATATTAAGTATAAGTATATTGAGTGTTATCTTGATGACTTCGAGAAGATAAATTATAGATTGAAAAATCGTGAAAGAATGGTTAGTCAAATAGGAGAAATAAAATCAGAAGCCGTTTTTATACATACGCTTCAAAGTAGCAAAAAGCCCTCAAACTATAAGTGTATTACTGTGAATACAGGGCAACCATTGGAAAACTATTTACAAGAAGTAATGGATTATATAAATAACTGATTACTCTTATGCACATCTTTGAGACTCCCACCCCTAAAGGGACAAGCTGACTAATGTCAGTGGGATTCCTGAGTAACTATGCGTTCGCAGTCCATTTCTGTTTTGAACAGTTCTCAAGATTGGGGTATCCCATTACCCCTCCCTATCCAGTGCATATAGCAGATAGGGCTACACCCTGCATAGGCTTTCTCGTTCGGAAAATCTGTAATTTATACGGCCTATGTATTGAATCTAATGATTATCCTTACTTCCTTCGCCAATTCATGATTTTCTATGTTACAATTTACCATAACTAGAATTTTCAATTAGTTGAAGGAAGGCGGATGAAAAGGCATTGAAAAAATTATTATTTTTAATGTTTTTGACAGTATTTATTTTAACAGCATGTAACTCATCAACGCTAAGTATTAGTGAAATTGAGAGTGTTCCAGAAAAAGTGCAAAAGGTAATCGATGAAAAAAATACACTTCAATTAATCAACCAAGTAGATAAGAATATTTCTTATCTCGTCTTTCAGTCAAAAGGAACAGTTACAACAGGCCTTGAAACACAAGGTGATACATTAATAATAAAGTTAGATGTTACGAATCAACAAGATAATGCAATAAAACAACATGTCTATAAATTAACATTAGACTCTAACCAGGATACGATTGATATTCACATCAATGGAAAATCTACAACTATTGATAATGTAACAGGTATATGAGGAGCAATTATCCTCTTTTCTACAATCGAAATATTGACCTACCACACATCAATTTAGGGACTTATGCGTAAAACAAGTCCCTTTTGTTATGCTTTCTCAATCGCTCCTATTTGAATCGCTAATTGATATATTTCTTTAGTCTAACCAACGCAAAAAGCCTCCTAACATTTTTGTTAGAAGGCAAAACTATTCAGCAATATTAGTCAAAAATAATTTTATTGACTGCATCACGGTCTAATTTTTTAATTACTTCCACCATTAATTTTACAGCATGATCATAATCATCACGATGTAAAATACCTGCATGTGAGTGGATGTAGCGTGTAGCAATACCGATAGATAGGGCAGGTATACCATTTGCAGTTACGTGGATAGAACCAGCGTCTGTACCGCCACCAGCCATCGCCTCGAATTGATATGGAATATTGTGCTCATCAGCTACATCTAATACGAATTCACGTAAACCGCGGTGTGATACCATTGATGCATCGTAAACAACAATTTGTGGACCAGCGCCCATTTTACTAGTTGATTCTTTTGCAGTTACCCCTGGTGTGTCTCCTGCTACACCTACATCGACAGCAAAGCCGATATCTGGTTGGATTTTATGCGTAGCAGTTTTCGCACCACGAAGCCCTACTTCCTCTTGGACATTCCCTACAGAATAAAGGATGTTAGGATGCTTTTCATTTTGCAATGCTTTCATCACATCAATTGCAATTGCACAACCAATGCGGTTATCCCATGCTTTTGCTAATAAGTATTTTTCATTTTTCATCACATTAAATTCGAAATATGGTGTTACCATATCGCCAGGACGTACGCCCCATTCAAGTACTTCATCTTTTGAAGCCGCACCAACATCGATAAACATATCTTTAATGTCTACCACTTTGTTACGCACATCTGCAGGTAAAATATGAGGTGGCTTTGAACCAATAACCCCAATAATTTCTTCGCCTTTACGTGTTGTAATTGTTACACGCTGTGCAAGCATAACTTGGCTCCACCAGCCGCCTACAGTTTGGAATTTGATGAACCCTTTGTCATCGATTTGAGTAACCATGAAGCCTACTTCATCTAAGTGACCTGCAACCATAATTTTCGGGCCATTTTCATCCCCAACTTTTTTAGCAATGACGCTACCTAAATTATCTGTTTCAACTAAGTCTGCATATGGTCCAATGTATTTTTTCATGACCTCGCGTGGTGCACGTTCATTACCTGCAATACCATTCGCATCTGTTAAATCTTTAAACATTTGTAATGTTGAATCTAGCTGTGTCATCTTTTTGCCTCCTGACTCTTATATCTTCTCTATTATACTTCGTTTACCGAAATATTCCTAGCTTAATCGTCAGAAAATTGGTGTATTTCTTACACTTTAATATCCTGTGCGCTGACGATTATAATTTTCTTCATTTTTCTCAATATATGCCACAACAACATCCTCAAATGAAAAGCCCAGATTAAATGCAAGCAATCCATAGCATTGCCAGATCGCTAAGTATCTATCCTCTGTTGGTTGACTAATAAAACTTAAAATATAGTCTTGTGTCATTAAAAATGTCTCTGTTAAATCTCTCTTCTCTTCAATCACCGGCCATTTTTCAATCGCTGTATAACCTTTTAATAAGCCAAGTGATAATATAAAATGAATCGAATCCACATATTCCTCTAAAATCACATCACGTTCTGAAGCTCCCTTTGTGCTCCAAAACTTAAAGCAACGTGTCTCATTTGCTAGTTCAGCTAGCTCTACCATTAAGGCTAAACCTTTTTCTTTAAATACATCACGTTCTATATTTTGTGTTTTCTCGATGAAATCATCAAGCCCTTTTTGCATTTTAAACAATTGTTGTAAATTCATTTTTTTCTCCTAAATTTCTTAAAAATATTTATAAAAAGTGAAACTAATTGTCCTTCACAATCGTATAGGAAGGAATAACCTTTCTTCAAGGGGGAAATTAAAAATGTTGCCGTTACTTATTCGTCTTGCTGTTATTGCGCTTATTATCTATGTATTTTATAAAGCGATTCGTTATATAACCGATCCTAAGCGAAAACTTGATGAAGCCTATGAAAAAGGCCAATATTATTTTTATGATGACGTCAAAAATGTCCGAAAAAATTTCTTTATCTCTTATAAGGGTGCTCTTTTCGAAGGTGAAAAATATCTCGGCACGACTGAAAATGCCTTCGAGGTTGTGACGATTTTTGTTGGCGCCCGTGATGCCGCTACACTGCAAGGTTTTACAAAAAGAGACTTTGAATACCTACAGCAAGAAATTCTCTTGAACTATCCGAGCGCAAAAATAAATTGGAAGCAGCCCATTGAAAAGCTTATGCGTAACACATCCTCATAATGAGGATGTGTTTTATTTATCGGAATATTTTCATGATTTATCGGAACATTACCGTGTTTTATCGGAATGTTTTCGAGATTTATCACCATATTTGTACTATGATAAAAATTTGAATAGCTGCTAGCAGCGGGAAGCCAAATGCAAAGCTGTTATGGCGTGTTTTATGACGGAATAAATACATTCCTAGCACCCCACCTACTGCACCACCAGCGATTGCTAATGTAAATAATGTGCGTTCTGCAATACGCCATTCATGCTTTTTTGCTTTCGATTTATCCATGCCGATACGAAAAACATATACATTTCTTAAAAAATGTAGACATCTCCACTGTGACACAACTTATATCTTCCGACTTTCGTATTTGTGTCTTCCTTATTCTCCGAGTCTGGTTTCGCCAAAGCTACTACCATTTAGTATGACTCTCCAAAGGCTTAAATTCCGCAGTATCGTTGCGTACACATCTAAGGTTTAGTGTCAGTTAAATTCCTTAGATTGAGTAATTTGCTAAGTTAATGCTTGCGTTCAAATCTCTATCCAGCTTTAATCCGCAAGAGCAGATAAATAATCTGTCTTTCAGTTTCATATCGGTTTTGATTTGTCCACAATTAGAACAAGTTTTTGATGATGGAAACCATCTGTCAGCTTCAACAAATTCAATTCCGTATTTTTGACATTTGTA